>NZ_MNQN01000048.1:0-38287 GCF_001915455.1 Bacteroides sp. 43_46
AATTAATTAATTGAAAACAAATTAGTTATACAAAAAACATGAGAATATGAGATATGAAACTGAAAAATCTTTTCTGGTAGAAACCTAAGTTCAAGTTATTCAGCTTATAGATTTTAAGAGAGATGCCATCCCCAAAAAAAGATCTACCGTAAGGGACAGGAAGATACCTGCCTGAAGACATATAACAAATTATCTTCAGACAGGCAAACCACATCCCTACGGTAAAACATTACTTAGTTTTTTGACGTATCTCCCTGATTTATCTTATCAATGAAACAGGAAGAACTGCGGACGGGTATATAATTGGAACTCTTTTACTTTACCGGATAAGAATGAGCCTTCGCGCACTTTCACCCGGAAAGCAGTAACTTTATATATCTCCTGCATATCAATTATGATCTGATGCGGATGAGAAGCTTTCGCTGTCGGGTCCGTATGCCAGAAGGACGAAACATCTCCGTCGTATAAGTTCTCCCCTACTCCCAGATTCTGGTCCGCCAGTTCACTGTCTACATAGACAACTTTCCATTTCGTTTTATCAATCACCTGACCTTTATCATCCAGCAATTCCACTTCCGAGATACAAGCCTGATTGTCATCCGTATACGAGGAAAGAGTCTCGATGCAAAAATGACGGAAGGTTGCAGCAACAGGGAAATCGAACTGTTGCCACTCGTTCATTTCTTTCAAAGTAGCTTTCAGAATGATATCCCCTTCGTCGAGCGTAGGAGTACCCGTAACCACACGAAGCTGTCCCTTCTGATAATTCTTGTCTACACCGAGGCTGTCGAGAATCGGCCGGTCCAGTCCTTGCAGAACACGGTTTCCGGTATCTTCCATTTCAAAAACGACAATCTCATTCTCCCCTTCTTTCAACCATGGGGCAGGCAGATATAAAGTCTGTTGAGGACCGATATTCCAAAAACGCCCGAGCGATTTACCATTTACCCAGACAGCCCCTTTCCCCCAACGGCTCATATCAACGAAACAGTCGCCTTTCTGCCGAACGGTAAATATTCCCTTATGGAAAGCAGGTTTTCCCTGGATACTTTCGCCAAAGTTCATTTCCGAAACTTTCTCTTTATAAAGCGGCAGAGGAGTGATAGACCAACCTGTCAACTTTTCATCTCCACACAGCACCTGGTTCGTAATTCCTTTCCGGTTGAACAAAATATCGGGACCATAATTAACACGTCCTGTATTTTCTACCAGTATCTCCAGAGTAGCAGGAGCTTTCTGTATATCCAGCATTACATTATTCTGATTGTAACGGCGATCCAGACTTGCCACTTGCTTTCCGTCAACCAGAATTACGGCATAATCACGCAAATCCTGTATAATAAGTTTCTGTTTGCCTGCCTTGTTTATGGTAGTCTGATAGTGTATGTAACCGAAGTCGACTCCCAGATCTTCCATTGAAAGGACATTTTCCGATTCGGTAGTCTGGTGAAAAGCAGCCTGCAAAGGAGCACTTTCTTTCAGTTCAATCGTTGCGAAGGTTGTTGTCGGATTGTCGGCGGGAACCTCGGGCAATACGGTTCCATGAGGCAGATGCTTCTGAATGACTTCCCTGAAAGCATAATATTTCGGGTAACAGTTTCCCCATTCACCCAGAGGCGCGTCATAATCATAGCTGGTGGGCTGCGGACGATATCCTCCAGCCGTATTGGCACCATTCATGTACCAGAAATTTGTTCCTCCGTGGAACATATACATACTAACGGATACGCCTTGTCCCAACATCCAATCGAGTTGCTCGGCAGGGCGTTTATAGTCGACTGTCGAATGGCGCTGTCCCCATACATCGAACCAGGCCGGATAAAATTCCGCCACAAAATACGGACCGCCCGGATGATATTTATCGATGATCTTAAAGATATCTTCGCTGAACACTCCGTTCAATGTCGGCAATGCACCGTCGATGTGTCCGGCCTCAACCTGCCCGCCACCGTCGCAAGTAAATAGCGGAACATTGAATCCGGCATCTTTTATCATATCGCGGAGAGCTGCCAGATATTCTTTATCCGCCGCATACGAACCGTACTCGTTTTCTACCTGCACCATTAATATGTTTCCGCCGTTATTGACCGTCAACGGGGCCAGTTGTTTGCCAAGCGCTTTTATATAACGTTCGCAATACTCCAGGAAGCGGAGATCTTTGCTGCGGTAGACCATGTCCTTTTCTTTCAACAACCAGGAAGGATAACCGCCGAAGTCCCACTCAGCACAAGCATACGGACCCGGACGGAGAATCACATACAAGCCTTCCTCCTGTGCCAGACGTACAAATTCGGCAACATCCGCCTGCCCGCTGAAATCAAACTCACCGGGCTGTCGTTCGTGAAAGTTCCAGAACACATAGACTGATATTGTATTCAATCCCATGGCACGTGCCCTTTTCAAACGGTCGCGCCAATATTCGTGAGGAATACGGGCGTAGTGCATCTCGCCACAAATCAACTGCACATCCTTACCGTCAACATTGAAAGTTCCGCCGTCTATCTTAATACGCTCTTTAGAGGAGCAAGCCAAAAACAGAAACGGCATGAGCAAACCAAGTATGAACTTATAAAGCCTTTGTCCTTTATTCATAATAGATGATTGTTATATTTTTATTTCTATACCTATTGTACAAATGCATGCCGGAATTTACTTACCTTATTCCAGCCTCCACGGGTAAAGTCGGGAACAGCCACCGGAGCCGAACCATTTTCCAAAGAGAGGCGAGTCAACTCAGCCATGCAACACCACTCAGCGAGATCATACACATCCATATCCAACGGTAATCCGTTGCGCAGACAATACACCAGACGATAATCCATGATATAATCCATACCACCATGGCCGCCTACCTTTTTGGCTGTTTCTTCCAGTTCCTGATGAATCGGATGCTTATATTTGTTCATCAATTCCCGTTTCACATCTTCGGGCAAAGAACCGTGCGCATTCAGGTTTTCATGGTTGGCAACAACATTCGTATCTACCTGTTCGGGGCGCAGGCAATATTCCTCCACCGGATATTTGCTGGCATATCCGTCAGTGCCGACCAGTTGATACATCCGGCTATACGGGCGTGGCGTCATTACGTTATGCTGGATGAGCATTGTCTTACCGTTTTCCGTACGAATGACAGTAGTTGTCTGGTCACCGTTCTGGAAATCTTTTACTTCTTCGCCCGTGGTTTTCCGGATATATGCCGGTCCGTTAACCGCCTTTGTATCCACAGCCACCAATGTCTTCATCCTGTCTCCCCGATGAATATTGAGTAGTTGGCAAGCCGGGCCAATGCCATGCGTCGCATAGACATCCCCACGATTGTTGCGATTATAATCCATACGCCAATTATTCCAGTAAGAAGACCAATAATCTTCCAAATTATGAATATAAGCGCCCTCAACGTGCAGAATCTCGCCGAAAACTCCTTGCTGTGCCATGTTCAATGTTGTCAGTTCAAAGAAATCATATACACAGTTTTCCAGTTGCATACAGTGTTTGCGGGTTCTTTCGGAAGTATTTATCAAACTCCAAATCTCCTCCAATGTCATGGCGGCGGGAACTTCGATAGCTACGTGTTTGCCATGTTCCATAGCATACACTCCCATTTCCGCATGGTGTTTCCAGTCAGTAGCCACATACACAAGGTCAATATCATCCCTTTCACACAACTGTTTCCAGGAGTTCTCATCACCGTAATAGGTCATAGCCTCCGGCAAACCGGCTTCCTTGAGAATGTTCTGGGCTTTTTCCACACATTCCTGACGTATATCACACAAAGCCTTGATTTGGATACCCGGAATATGTGTAAAACGGACAACAGCTCCCGGACCACGCATCCCCAGTCCGATAAATCCCACGCGTACCGTGTCCATCTTGGGAGCAGTTAGTTGAATGACGTCCTCCTGCCCTGAAGGACGTTCCGGAGTAGCCACCACAAGGGGATGCATGGTGCTTTTCTTCTGCCCGCAACCGGAAAAGCCTACAAGCAGAAGGGTAATCATTAAACTGATAAATATCCTGTTCATAACTTTCATTCTTTTTACATAAAACAATATTACCTGTCAGTGACCTTATTTATAATTTCTTCCAAAGACATTCGTGGCGCATCGTCCGCCATGTGCAAATTCTTTTCCACCCATTCGCGTTCCCAATGGAAATAATCGGGCGCTTTCGCTTCCTCTCCGCGAAGCAACGCACGCAAGTAATCGAAGTAAACGAGCCAACGCTCCTTATAATAGGTGTTCATCATGCCGGCCCATTCTTTATAGGCATAGTCATGCAAATTGTCTTCCGATGTCACATGTTCTCCCCAATAGGTAATAAGCATCATCAGGTTGTGGAAGTTGTTCTTTTTCTCTGCGGCCGTATTTCCTGCATCTTTGGCCTGTTGCTGCCAAGTGCTCAGACGGAAAAATGGGTCCTGTGCCAACAACTCATTTTCGGTATCGATCATCATCAGGAATTTGGAAACTTCCTGCTCAAATTTCTCAACTTTTTTCTCTTGATAGGCAGTTATCATATCATAGAACACCGAATCAGCTTCATTGGCAATGACTTGTCTCAGGAAGTGTATCAGATCAATGCGATAGGTACGAACCTCATTAAATTCCGGCATTGCCTTGGCAAAAAGGGACGCTGCTTTCTTGTAAAGATCTCTATCATACTTCTTAGCCAGTCTACCCCAAGAGGAAACCGATTTGAGTTCAAGTGCGGGACGTGCGCACAGGATGTTTTCGGGCGGTCCTTCCTGATAACCGACTTCACTGCTATAAATAGATTTCAACATCATCTTCCAGGCAGTCCGTATTTCATCGGTGATACGTCCGTAACGGGCCGTAACATAAGATTCTATCCATTGGTCTACATCCACCCGGTCTTTGTGCCACACCAGTTCAAGTAACAATTCATACGTAACAGGATTGTTGTTTATACCTTCGGGCAAGATACCTACCCCTTTCATATACTTCGCATATTCGCTATTCGAGGCACGGTAAACTTCATCGGCAAAACGTTGTAATTTTCCGTTGATACCGGGACGTTCGCCGAAATTTGTAACAGTAGCCCAAATGAAAGGCGTTCCTTCGTAGCCTTTACGAGTTTCCCAGTTATTGGTATTCTCCCCGAACAATTCCTGAACCAATACATAGCGTTTATCCAGCTTTTCCAGCAAACCCGGCTTCGGGTTGTCCTGCCAGCCTTGCAACACCCAGATAGATCCGGGAAAATGTTTCTGCATCGTTTTTTGTATAGCTCGTCCTGCATCTCCCAGCGCTACGCCGTCCGTAGCTCCTCCCTCATGAAAAGGGTCGCCGGAGAAGAAACGAATGTCCGAACCGTACAAACGGCGGGTTTCGTCATAAAAGATGGCTGCAACACGATCGAACTCCGGGTCCATAGGATCCAGAATATCCGGGCGGGTGAAAGCACCCCAAGTTCCTTGCGGAATGATATGCGCCTTACTCTTGTTTTTCAGGTTGCTCGGCACCATTCCGTAGAATCCGGGCATTAACGGCTCAATCCCCAATGCCTTCATACGCTTCAGCATTTTCTGCACCAGTTTCTTCCGGCTGTCTATCTGTGACTGAGGCATAGGGCCACCCCAACCTTCGATATTTCCCATTAGCCACCAGGCATTATAAGCCGGTCCGGTGATAAAATCGGCAATCTCTTTTTCCGAGTAGTTCATCCGGCGGAGCGTGTTTTGCCATACAGCTTCCGAGCCGTTGGCTACAAGCATCAGGTTCACGCCGTTGAGTGCCATCCAGTCAAGTTCCCATTGCCAGTCGTCCCAGTCATAAAAGCTCATGGTATAATTGAAAGTACAGTAGTTCAGCGCATAGCGATATATAGATGTGGTTTTGACTGTTACAGGTTGTCCGATGACCGGAAGCTCAGTAACGGGGGCGAGCTGGTCACCTAGATGAGACATACTGCGGTGGCAATAATATTTCAGATACCAGTTGACACCGACTGCCGCCGCATTTGCTCCCGTGGCCTGTACCACCAATTTCTTGCCGACAGTCTGCAATATGAAACAATCACCGTCCGAAGACGCAATTTCCTTGAATTGAATATGTTTTCCCAGCCATGGGGCACGGCGGGACACAAGTTCGCGTACGCCATCGAACGTAGCGGCATAGCCAGTGCCTACTACACACAGCAGCACGAAAAGAACAGAAAAGAATTGTTTTAGTATTTTCATGGTTTGTATATTTAAACTAGTGAAAAGGCGGACACTTTATTGATCTGCACCTATGTTAATACGATGATTATCACAACGCTTATCGCCGTCAATGTCGAACATTCCCCGGACATAGCCCTGAAATATGAGTCCTGTCCCTATCGCCGGCGAAGAGGATTTCAAATGTAAGTCAGGTTGTTGTAGCCGGGTACTTTTCAATAGTGGATCTACATCGAACACTGATGTCTTATCACCACTTACAGCCTGCCAGGCGGAAAAGTCGGTGTACTCCTTACCATCCCATATCCATTTATGGTTCTTCTTCGTGGGTGAGAAATAGATATTGCCACCGATATAATTATTCTTTCCCGAAGTCGTGTATTTGCGGATAAAGATATCCCGGTCGGATACGGCATAAATGATATTATTGGCGATTACATTCCCTTCACACAACTCGGAAAGACGGATTTCCCCTTCGCTGCTGTTATCCCGATCATTCACTTTGAGATAATTGTTCGTGCCGTCCAGTTGGCCGCCTTTGAGGTTGTTATTGAACAGAGTGTTGTTCACAACATAACAGTTTTTGGTACTTAGTCCGTCGAAACCGAGATAAGCTCCCATATAGATACCGGTACGGAAGTTGTTGTACACAAAATTATCACGTACGATACAGTCCTTGGTCTGCAACTTGTAACTTTCACTGCAAAGCCCGATACCACGGTCACATTCGAAAACCTCATTCTGCTCTACAATCGTGTTTCCGTTGCCGCACAGGTATATACCGATCGCGCCGCCATTGGATACGGACTGGCTCCAATAGTCCTGCGATTTTTCGTGTGTACAACGGTATACTTTATTGCGACGCACTACCCCGTTGCGTGCATAATTGACCGAAATATCGCCTTTGGGGTTCAGATTATCTCCTCCCGCAATGATGATACCGATATTCTCCACATCGTGTACTTCATTGTCCTGAATGGTGAAGTCGACCACATTGCCTGCCAATGTAAAGGCTTCACTTGTGCCGCTATGAATTTCGAAGATTTCACACTTCTCTATCAGCAGGTTGCGAATTGGCGTGTTGTCATCCGTACCTAAGACCAGAATTGCGTGCGCGCTGCGCCAGTCACCTTTTGTGTCAACTAACGGGCAGTCATTCTTTATATCATATACTTTGCATCCCCGGAATGTTATGTTACCGGACGTTCCGGTTATATAAATTCCTTCCGGATCTGTGTTGTTCTCCGAATCGTGGGCATGGCAGATATGCAAGTTCTCAAATTGCATATAGTCTATATTATTGACCTGTACCAGTGCATTGCCCCATCCTTTGATATACAGGTCGGAACCGTCTATTTTAGCAGTTTCACCGGGATAACTTTTCAACGTTATCATCTTGCCGGGCTTTCCCGAACGTGTCGGAACGACAAACTCTCCGTATGATCCCTCCCGCAAGAAAACGGTATCGCCGGGATTGACACGCTGCAGTGCTGCGGCTATTGTTTTTAAAGGTTTTCTTTTACTTCCATTATTCGCATCATTACCAGTCGGAGCCACATACCAATGGGCAGAAGCAGCTCCGCATG
Organism: Bacteroides sp. 43_46; assembly: GCF_001915455.1. Taxonomy (NCBI): domain Bacteria; kingdom Pseudomonadati; phylum Bacteroidota; class Bacteroidia; order Bacteroidales; family Bacteroidaceae; genus Bacteroides; species Bacteroides sp. 43_46. The sequence goes on from NZ_MNQN01000048.1 coordinate 7,765, forward strand.
CTAACAAGCTAAATAGAAGAAAGCTTATGAGCGAACAAAAACTTTTTCTCATTTCTATTTGGCTTTAATTGAATATCTTTGAATTTAATCTATAATCTGTTTTATTACTGATCGGCTCCTATGCTGATATTTGTTCCATTGTAACGTGCATTACCATCAATATCATAGCTACCTACGAAATAGGCGGCAATGAAATAACCGGCGTTCTTAGCGGGCGATCCTGATTGTAAGTGCAAATCAGGAGCGGATATGTCAAGGCTCACCAATTTCGGATCGACATTATAAAGCGAGTTCTCATCTCCGCTGGCTTTCTGCCATGAAGAGAAATTCGTATATTCTACACCATCCCAAAACCACTTGTGATTGGCAGAAGTCGGAGAATAATAGAGATTGTAGCCGATTTTGTTCTTGCTACCGGACCGGGTATATTTACGGACAAAAATATCCCTATCGGTCACAGCATAAATGAGGTTGTTCATTATTGTATTATTAGTACAATTCTCAGCCAGGCGAATCTCACCCTCGCTATCCTTTTCATCATTGATATTTTCCGAATTATTGCTTCCGTTCAACGCACCGCCAACCAGGTTATTGTGATAGAGCGTGTTATTTACAACATAACATCCGGACGTACCTCCTACCGTGTATCCGATATAATCGCCCAGGTAAATTCCCGTACGATAGTTGTTGTAAACAAAATTATTACGCACAATACAATCTTTGGTAGCCAGCACATTACTCTCGCTAACCAAACCGATAGCACGGTCACATTCCCACACGATATTCTGCTCGATAATAGTACTTGCACCTCCGCAAACATAGATTCCAATCGCCCCATAAGCGGCAGGATTATTATAAACACCTTCCCAAAAATCCTTTGAGACCTGATGAGAGCACCGATATACCTTGTTTCGTCTCACCACTCCGTTACGCGCATAATTTACGGATATATTACCACCTGCATTCAAGTTGTCTCCTCCGGCCACAATAATACCGATATTCTCGACATCATGTACTTCGCAATCCTGTATGGTAAAACCGTCAACATTCCCGGCAATAGTCAGCGTTTCACTGGTTCCGGTATGCATATCGTAGATTTCGCATTTTTCAATTGTCAGATTACGTATCGGTGTGCCGTTATCATCTCCTATGACTAGAAACGCATGCGCACTACGCCAGTCACCGTTGTTATGTCCTGCAAGACAAGTACTTTTTATATTATAAACCTTACAGTTACGGAAAGTGATGTCTCTTGACACTCCATTGATATATACCCCTTCCGGGTCGGTATTAACATCCGAATTCGTAGCATTGCAGATATGCAGGTTTTCAAAAGTCATATATTGGACACTTTTCAGTTGCACCAATGCACTGAACCAACCTTTGATCGTCATTCCGGTCCCATCAATCTTAGCAGTTTCGCCCGGATAACTTTTTAATGTTATCAGTTTACCTTTTTCCCCTGAACGAGTAGGAGTGACAAACTCATGGTATGCACCCTCCCGGAGAAAAATCGTATCACCGGGATTGACACGCAACAATGCCTTTGAAATACTTTTCAGAGGACTGTCCAGAGTACCACTGTTTCCATCGTTGCCTGTGGTAGCCACATACCAGCTTACCGGTTCATTGCCGGAAGGGTTATCAGGATTTTCCGGTTCATCCCCTCCATTTCCACCTTGTTCTTTTCCCGGTTCATCCGGTAGTTCCTTATCATCATTGCCACACGCGCTAAGCCCGATGAACAAGGTAAGAGCCAATAGAATCATTTTCTTTCTCATTTGTACTTCTTTTAAATACCCTATTAAAAACTGAAAAACAGAAGAGGCGGCTTAAAGATGCAGAAGCACTCCTCCCCGCCTCATTCCCCCTTAATTATTCATAAACTATCTTCCTTATCACATTATTTTTCTTATCGTAGACATAAATCACACCATTTTTATCTACGGCAAGGTCCTGAGGTCCTGAGAAAGCGGCAGAGCCGGCATTAGCATCCACATATCCTGCCTGAGTACCACCTGCAACCAAGCGTACCACTCTGTTTGTCATATCGAGCAGGCGAATACTTTGGTCAAGATTCTCTCCACCGTCCCACGCACCATTACCAGCTACGTAGATATCACCGTTCGAATCAATAGCTAAATCAGACGGGAATGTAAAGAGTGCATCCTCAAAAGATCCGTTCAGATAGCCCGATGTTCCTTTACCTATCAAATTCTCTGCTTCCCAAGTACCAGCTTTGAATTTTACAATGCCATTCAGAATCTGGTCGGCTGCATACAAATTACCTTCCTTATCCACAACAATCCCTCTAAAATTACCGGTAGTTATCTGGGTAGATCCCTCTGCCGTCCATTTGTAAATACCACTACTGGACGATACAAAAATATCTCCATTGCGTTTATCTACGGTCAGGAACCAAGGTTCAAAGTCTGTTTCTCCAAGTGTAGTTGTCACTCCTTCAGGTGTTATTTTCCTGATTTTCCATTCGAACACATCGGTCAGAATTATATTTCCTTCCGCATCGCAATCCATTCCGTAAAGTCCGTTAAAGCGTGCCTGTACTCCTGTTCCGTCAATGCAACCTTTATTTCCGGCCAGTCCTGCCAAAGTCGTGACAGTTCCGTCAGGAGTAATCTTACGGACACAGTAGTTGACGCAGTCGCCTACATACACATTTCCGTCATCATCTACGCAAACAGAACCTTTCTTCCAGTCTTCAGCCGGCTCTGCTTTGGCAGCGTCAAAGAAAAACAGTGCCTCACTTCCAACTCCATCCTGATATCCCGGTTCGCCATTGGCACTACCTGCCAACGTAGTGACTACCGCAGAGAATGAATAAGTAAACTTCTCGATAGTACGAACGGGTTCCCGGTTGGCAATAGTAATAGTAAGCTCTCCGTCCCCCAATTTAGGAGGGACGATAGCCAGAATGTTGTTCATACTGCAATTAAGCACTTTCAAAGGAATGTTTCCTAAAGTTACCGAGATATCTTCCGGATTCTCAGAAAAATTCTTTCCGGTAATCAGAATTTCCGTTCCGGCACTACCGCTAGTCGGATAAAAACGATTCACAACTACCGGACTACCAGCATCGTGCCCGTCATCGTCTTTACAACTGCTAAATAGATTTACACTGCCTATCAGTAAAATCAAAATTATATATTGAATAGTGTTCAGTTTCATAAGACTTATCATTTTTCTACGGTTGTTATTTTCTTTACACAATTATTCCGCCGGTCTAATACATATACCGTACCGTCCTTATCGACACAGACAGAAGAAGGCGCACCAAAGGCGGCTGGCAGGCTTTCAAGCGCTGAATTGACACCTGCATAAGAAAGCACTTCAAAGCTGCTATCCGTATTTCCGGAAGTTCCGGAACCGGCAAATGTGGTAACCATTCCCGTTTTCTGGTCTATATACCGAATACTTTGGTCGGCACTAACTGTCGAAGCTTCTGCTGTACCATTACCTGCTACCAAGATATTACCGTCTGCCGTAACTGCTATTCCCCACGGAGAAGTAAAGGTCGCTTCATTAACCGGACCATCAGCATATCCGCTTTTGCCGGTACCAGCTATTACAATAGGTGTATCCCAACGATCCTTGACATATTTAATAATCTGGTTAGTTCCGATATTGGTAATATAGAGATCACCCGTACGTTTATCAATATCCATACCTCCACAATTTCCAGCACCCGCACCGGCAATAATCAAGTTGCCCACACTTGCCGGGTCACCTCCATAATCGTTCAAGTCTTTGAGCAAAATATCTCCGTTTGACTTCATACTGTAAAGACGATTGCTTGCTTCATCAATGGCCAAACTAATGGCTGCCTGATAACCCAAATACAATGCTTTTCCATCAGGCTCGAAACATACGGTTGCCCCAGTCCAATCGTCACAAATGTACATATTACCTTTGTTATCAACCTTTAAGTCAGTAGGACGTACCACTGCATTGTACGAACCTGTACCTCCATTATCATACCGCCAATTAATTCCCCAGTCTACATCATCTGCCGTACCTGTACCCGCCATTTCTGTGACAGTGCCGTCAGAAGCGATTTTACGTACGCGCAAATTACCTATATCCGTCAAATAAACATTTCCATTGTCATCGGCTGCGATACCGCCCCGGCGGTATTCCCAATCCGCACACATAATATTAAATTCGGAACTTCCCGGCAGAGTGGTAACTGTACGCTCGAACACGAGTTCTTTATATTCAAAATCTCCCGTAGTAAGAGTTCTTCCGTTAAAACTGATTACAATAGGATATGATCCGAAGTCTGTTTCCGGAATAGTCACCAGGAAATATCCTTCTTCAACTGTACAATCAGCAGCTAGCCCATTGTAGGTAGCGGACGGATTCTTGATTTCCGTCGGTAAGTTCTCTACATAGATACGTACTTTTGTCCCAACCTTTCCATAAGCAGGAGAGTAACCCGTAATGGCTGTTTTCTGGAAAATAAAGTTCACTTCCGACTGAGTTGTCTTCCCATTTGTCTTAATGACAATAGGAGCCGTTCCTATTGCTTCATTATCCGGAACTTCCACCAATAACTGCTCTTCATTGGAACGCAGAATAGATAATTGTACTTCATTAATACTCACACTGATAGAAGTTGCATCCAAAGGAAACTGTTCACCGTTTATCAATAACTGCGTACCTCCTTTTCCTGTATTCGGAGCAAAATCATAGATAGAAAGTTCTCCGGCACGAGGTGACAACGACTTTTCATCATCGTCCGTACAGCCGGTGAAAATGGTTGCTGCCAAAATAACAACCATAGATATATAGTATGAAATTGTTTTCATTATGCTATCTTATTAGTTTTATATTTTTCAGGAAAATTCTACCAACCCGGATTCTGAACCAAGCCACGTCCACGGTCAATCTCTGTCTGAGCAATCGGGTACAAATACATCTTATTATCCCAATATCTGGTCTGCAACAACTTGCGTTCATAGAAACCTTCAAAAGCAAATCCTTGTCCCTGATCGTCAGCAAGTACATTCATACGATAAATCTTGCGATTCTCTTCTTTCTCATAAAGTAACCGGCGCGCAAGCGTCCAGAAACGGTCGCCTTCAAATGCCAGTTCAATCTGACGTTCGCGAAGAATCCATTCACGCATTTTTTCTTTATCACCCAAATCCTGAGGATAGGTAACCGTAATATTCGGAATACCGGCACGTTCACGAATCTCATTAAAATAAGTGATAATCTTGGGATCTTCCGGATTGTATTCGTTCATCGCTTCCATATAGTTCAATAATATTTCGGCATAACGAATATGAATATACGGGCGGTATACTGCCTGATCGTTACGGATACTGGAAGAGGTACTTACTTTCTTGGCTACATTATACCCGGTGAAGTCGGTCATCTGCGTTCCCGCTCCCGATGAACCGGAATAGTAATATTCAGCTCTTCCGAATCCATCTTTATTCTTGTCGGAAGAAAAATAATTGCGGTCGTCAACAGTTATGGCAGAGAGCACCGGACGTCCGTTATAATGTACGGAAGCATAGAAACGAGGTTCACGATCAACGTACATATTCGATTCTCCTTTACGGTATCCCCGGTTAATCTCATTACGGACTTTTCCGTATTCGTCCGGATCATCTTTCTGCGCAAATCCTTCTTCCGAATAATTCTCGTCATCATTGATATCCAGTCCGTCACGAGTCAAAAAAGCATCTACGATATTCTGCGTTGCATTCTGCATGCTATATCCGCCATTCTTCGGGTTACAACGTTTATCATATCCCCACTGCCAGTCTCCAGATTTATGAGTAGCAAATATAACTTCAGCATGATTGCCGGACATGAACAGTTCGCGGAAAGACAGATACGGGTCAAATTCTCTATCACCGCTTTCTGTATTGTGATAAAGATGATAAATGCCTAGATCAATCACATCTTCGGCGGCTTCAGCAGCAATTCGCCACTTTTCCTGATCTTTGGTCTGTGGTGCCAACAATTCTCCGTCCTTATTCTTGAAATCCTTGAAACGGGGATTTCCATTCCAGAGTTCACTGGCTGCCAACAAACGAGCTTGTGAAATCACCGCCAAAGCAGCCCCCCTCGTAGGACGTCCCAGATAAGCTGTTGAGGTCCATACATCCGGCAGTACATTCAATGTTGATTCCATCAAGCCACAGACATACTCCACACATTCGTCAAATGGACGGCGAACATAATTATTGAAATCTTCGTCTTGCTCGACAGGTTTCTCGAAAATAACAAACGGTCCATACAGACGCAACAGATTCCAATAGAACCAACCACGCAAGAAACGTGATTCCGCCTTATACTGAGTCTTCAAATCAGTACTTAACACACCTTCCGGAACACGGTCGATGTTTTGCTCGAATACAAGCGCTTTCTGAATACCTCGATAAGCAGCACTCCATTTATTATCACCCAATGTATTGGAAGGTCCCCAGTTGCCTTCTACCATATTACGGACATTCGTATTAGAAAAGACACAGGAGGTTTCATCAGCAAAACCGAACACAACCGGATCATCAGTAGACAGCCAAATATATCCGTAAATGTTATATAAATAAGCTTCCGCCTCCACACGGGTTTCCCAAATCATATCCGTAGTTTTCAGGTTCTCCGGTTTCTGGTCCAAATAATCACAAGAAGAGACTCCTATAATGCCGGCGGACAACAGCCCGACAGCCAATATACGGCTAAATATTTTTTTCATTGTTTTCATTGCTTTATTAGATTAAAACGAAACTCTCATTCCCAATGTCACCATACGCGATAACGGATACTTTGCCCCATTAGAACCAAGTTCCGGATCCCATAACTTGAATTTAGAGAATGTCAGCAAGTTTTGTCCGGACAGATAGAAATAAAGGTATTCTATTCCTTTATCCATTAGTTTCTTGTTCTCAAGCGTATATCCGAGCGAGGCTTGTTTCAAACGCAGATAACTGCCATCTTTCAACCAATGCGTACTATTCACATAGTTGTTGTCATTTGTTGTTGCATTAGCTGTCATACGCGGATACCATGCATCTGCACGAGGATTGTCCGCCGTCCAGCGATCTAATGCTTTGGTGATGACATTGCTGGGATTCAGTCCCATGCCGGTGAAAGGTACAATACCGACTCCACTTGCTCCCCAGTCACCGTTGCCGGTATCAATAGAACCACCATTGGCCATAATAGATACATCCGACACTCCCTGGAAGAAGAGAGCCAAGTCAAAGTTATGATAGTTGATATTAAAGCCCATACCGTATGACCAAGAAGGGAACCAGGACTTGCCCAAATAACATTGGTCATTAGCGTCAATCACACCATCATCGTTCAAGTCTTTATACTTGATGTCACCAGGTGCCAGTTCACGCATCTGTCTCGGACTCTTTTTGATTTCTTCCTCACTCTGGAAATAACCTTCGGCTATATATCCATAGAACTCGCCATAACGGGTACCTTCACTCTTTTGATAAGCGTATTGCATAGCCGGTTCGTCACGGAACACAATCTTATTCTTGCTATAAGTCAGATTACCAAATAAACGCAACCCTACTTTGTTACCGATACGGGTCTGGTATTCCAAATTCGCATCTACTCCTTTATTATCCATTTCACCCATATTGGCATAGATAGAGGCGTCAAAGCCTGCCATGCTCGGCAAAGAAGAACGTTGAATCAGAATATCCTTACGTCTTTCCCAATAATAATCCAATGTCAAGTTCAATTTACCCCAAAGCATCATTTCCAAACCAATATTTGTCTTATAAGATTTCTCCCAAGTCAGTTTGTCCGACCCCAGCAGCGTCTCTCTAATACCGTATACGAGATTTCCGTTCGGTCCGAATCCATAGCTGTTTCCGCTTCCGAACTGAGTAAAATAAGCAAAACGGTCTCCTGTACCACCAATGTTATCATTACCTACGATACCATAAGAAGCACGCAATTTCAACAAGTCTACCGTACGAGTCATATTCTTGAAAAACGGTTCGTTTGAAATGACCCAACCCACAGAAGCAGCCGGGAAGAAACCGAAACGATGTCCGGGAGCAAAGTTCTCCGAACCGGTGTAAGAACCGTTCACCTCTGCTAAATAGCGTTCTTTATATCCGTAGCCGAAACGGGCAGCAATCGCCTGATTACGATATGGAATAGAAGCAATGGCACTTCCGGCAGTAGCAATCATACGGTTACGCATATTATAAAGCACCATTCCATTTACGTTATGATGACCGAAAGTGCGATCATATGAGATATTGGCTTCAGTATAAATAACTCTTTCTCCCGTATCGCTATGTTCATAATAAAGTTCATCAGAACCTTCCTTGATCGGTTTACCAAAGACTAGTTCTCCGTTTCCGTCACGCTGGTTGGTATACCATAAGTCTACCCCTCCGGTACGCTTATTATTGAACTCACTATAACTGTCAAAAGAGAAACGAGCATAAGCCGAAAGTCCTTTGGTTATGAAATCTAATTTTTGGTTGACGGTAAATACCGATTGCAAAGCCGGACGGAAAGTATCAGTGTACCCGCTGTTCTGCACTTCGTTCATCGGATTGGAACCAGCATTGGCCGGAGGACCTGCCCAACGCCCGTCCGGATAGCGAACAGGAAAAGCAACCGGTGAAGTTGAGAAAGCTTCATACCATAGTTTGTTAGAAGCGATACCCGGATAACGCGAATCTGTCATAATAGCCGACAGGTTCATCTGTAATAAAGTAGTTTTTGTAATGTTCACGTCTACGTTACTACGGAAATCATAACGCTTATAATTCAGGTTCGGGTCATACCCGTTTTCCTTCTTTACATTATATTGTCCTCCCTGGTTATAGAAAGAAGCGGACAAGTAGTATCGAACCAAGTCGCTACCACCACTAATATTCAGGTTGACATTAGATACAGATGAAACATTCTTATAAATCTTATCGATCCAATCCACATTCGGATATAAGTAAGGATCCAGTCCGCTCTCGGTTTTTAATATCTGTTCACGGGAATATACCTCACTCAATCCCGAATTTCGACGACTTTCATTATATAACATCATATAATCAACACCACTCAACATCTCCGGAACTTTAGTGAAGTTGGTAAAACCCGTTTCTGCCTTTATGGAGATTTTAGGCTTACCTACCGACCCGCGTTTAGTAGTAATAATCATCACACCGTTAGCACCTTTCGCACCATATACAGCAGTAGCAGAAGCATCTTTCAAGAGAGAGATGCTAACGATATCTTCCGGGTCAATATTGTTGTAAGCACCTCCATAAGTGGAGTTCACATCGTCACGCTGCACACCGTCTACAATTACCAATGGAGATGTATTTCCCGTGAAAGTACCGATTCCACGAATTGTAAAGGTCGAGTTATCATATCCCGGTTCACCACTGGACTGTACGGAAATAATACCTGCAACCTTACCTTGCAAAGCATTGCTAAGATTGGCAACTGGAGTTTTCAGGCTTCCTATATTCACCGAAGCTACCGATCCGGTCATCGTCACTTTCTTCTGAGCACCGTATGCCACAACCACTACCTCTTCCAAACTGGAAGTAGCTTCTTCCAAAGAGACATTAATAGTAGTCTGATTGCCCACTTTGATATTCCTGGGTTCATATCCCATAAAACGGAATTCCAATTCTGACTGATTATCAGGAACTGTTATCATGTAAAATCCATCAATATCAGTAATTACACCAGTAGTAGCATTTGCCAATTTTACGCTCGCCCCCGGAATCGACTCACCGGTAGTAGTGGTGACATTACCTTTGATGGTACGTGACTTTTTTGTATTGACAGACTGTTCCTCTTTTGCCGGAAACAAAAGAATCTGTTTGCCCTGAATTTTCCAAGAAATTCCTTTTCCCTTAAAAGCCTGTTCTAAAGCAACATTAATTGATTGTTTATTAACGGATACAGTGATTCGCTGATTCGTTTTAAGTTGATTATCTTTGTAAAGAAATGAATAACCACTCTGGGTCTGAACCGCTTCTACAAACTGTTTCAGCGTAACATTTTTCATATTCAGAGTCAACAAATCTGATTGTTGTGCCTGCGCCTGGAGCGATATAAAAAACAGTAGAAATAATATTTGCCAGGTACAAAGTCTTAGCTTCCCCAAAAAGGATAGAGGTAAAATAAAACCTCTCATTCCCTTTGGGATTGAAATATTTTTCATAAATTTGCAATTTAAAATTAATAATTGGTAGAGTTAATTTTAATCTGGATAGGATTGGAAAACGGGAATTTTCCGATCCTTTTTCTTTTTCAAGTTGTGTTCATCATCTTTCTTTTTAGGATTAGCATTTTTTAGTTTATCATAATATTAGGCTGCCTATTTCTTTTTTTTATTTCGGAGTCACCAAATAGGTTCCATCCGGTTGCTGTTGATAATGAATGGGAGTAATCAAATCAATCGTCTCAAAAATATTCTCCAGAGATTGGTCTATGTCAAAACGCCCTGAGAATATTTCTGCTTTCAATTCCTCACCTTCAATACGAATCTCCGTATGATAACGTTTACTCAACATAAACATTACATTTTCCATTTTTTGAGATTCAATATTCATATATTTATCTTTCCACGTAGTATAGAGTTGAAGGTCGACATGGCGGACCTCAATACCGGATTGCCGGCTGACACGCCCCATTTCCCCGGGTCGTAAGATTACTCCGTCTTCTGCCTTGTTGCGCTCGTTCAACTTTACCGAACCGGATTCCAAGACTACTTCTGCCATATTATCCTCTTCCGATACTCTTACGTCAAAACGGGTTCCGAGCACCTTTACTTCTACAAGCTCCGTAACGACCTGAAATGTTCTTCCATTGTCTTTTTTCACATCAAAGAAGGCTTCACCGTCCAAGTACACTTCCCGATTACGTGCAGATAACTTATCAGGGTATTTCAAGCTCGAACCACCCCCCAGCCAAACCTTAGAGTTATCGGGAAGCGTGAACAGCAAGGCTTCTTTTCCTTGGTTCATCACAATCAGCATATCCGGTTTAGCCCAAAGCTGATAACCCAATACACCCCCCAACACACATAGGACAGCAATACTGGCTGCCACGGCACAACGACGGATAATCAACTTCAATCGTGGCTTTCTGTTTGCTTTCATACCGGATTCTACCTTGCTCCAAGTACGGTTCATTACTTCTTCCACTTGCCGTGTATCCATATTCACCAATGAGTCATCCACCAGCTGAGAAGCACGCTGCAAAGAAGTATCTTCTTTTAACATCTGCTCCAGTGCCTCTGCTTCCTCTTTACTTAAAGAATGATCAGTTCTTTTAGCAAGCAAGTCCCATATACTACTATTCTCTTTCATCTTTTTACAAATATTATTAAGCGCTTCTATATATAAAGACAGAAATAAAATTCAAAATACGTAGTTGAAACCAAATAAAAAGTTACTTTTGCAAATAAATATTGTTAATAGACGCTTCTACATTATAATTTTTTATTGTAAAAACCTTATAATCAAATTCTTGAATATGCCACATAAAGAGGATGACATTAGTTATCTATTAAGTCAAATTAGTGAAGGTAACTCCTCCTGCTTTGAAAAAATGTACAAGCGGTACTTCAAAAAATGTTATTCTATTGCATTATATTTCGTTCAGTCCACTTCTTCGGCCGAAGATGTGCTGTCCGACGTCTTTCTCACTCTATGGCATAAACGTGAGAACTTGAAGGATGTGAAAGATTGGGATTCTTACTTATTTATAACAACCAAGAATCATGCTATCACATTTTTGGAGAAAAACCGTCAGGATAACTTAAGTTCTATTGACCAAATCATCATAGAGATACCGGGAAACGACCTCACGCCGGAAGAAAAGTTACTCAAGAAAGATATGGAAGAATGTATGCAGCAAGCTATCCGGCAACTGCCTGAGAAAACCAGAATTGTTTATTGTATGGCAAAAGAAGACCACATGAGCTATAAGCAAATCAGTGAAGCGCTGGATATATCCGAAAGGACTGTCAATACACACATGACTACAGCTATTCGCAGACTGACGGAAAACCTGCAAAAATACTTTAGATAAATTCGGCCAACTATAATAAGGAAGCTATCAAACTAAAAAATCATCACTAAAAAAGGGAGACTTTACGCCCCCCCTTTCCGGTTACTATAAAATCATTCTGGATAATATTTGCTCTATTTCAGCTAACTCTTCGGACGTAAACTCCAAATGCTCCAATGCTTTCAGGTTATCAGCCAACTGATTCACGGAACTAGCTCCTACTATCACCGACGTCATTCGTTCATCTCTCAGTACCCATGCCAACGCCATTTCAGCCAACGTCTGCCCACGGTGATGGGCTATTTCATTCAGTTGCCGGGCAGCTTCTATTTTCTCCGGTGTCACCTGCGAGCGTTGCAGGAAACCGGAAGAACGGGCAGCCCGCGAATGTTCCGGGATACCATTCAGGTATTTGTCCGTCAATAATCCCTGCGCCAAAGGAGAGAAGGCGATAAAACCGGAACCGGATGCTGCAGCAAATGGAAGGATTTCGGCCTCAACCGCCCGATCGAACATACTATACCGGTATTGGCTAATCAGACAGGGAACACCGGCCTTCGCCAACATTTCATAAGCAATACGTGCTTGTTCGGGAGGATACTTGGATATTCCGATATAAAGAGCCTTACCTCGCTTCACGATATCAATCAATGCCTGAATCGTTTCTTCCACCGGAGTGACTCCGTCATAACGATGAGTATAAAAGATATCGAAATACTCCAATCCTGTACGACGGAGACTTTGATCAATACTTGCCATCAGATTTTTACGGGAACTGTTACCGCCATAAGGTCCTGCCCACATTTCATGTCCGGCTTTGGAAGAGATAATCATTTCATCGCGATACCCCTGAAAGTTCTCTCTTAGAATCCGCCCGAAGTTTGTTTCGGCACTTCCGGGAACAGGACCGTAGTTATTTGCCAAATCGAAATGAGTAATACCGTGATCGAAAGCATACTTTATCATATCGGTTGCCATGGTGAAGTCATCTACACTGCCGAAGTTATGCCATAATCCTAAAGAAATAAGAGGTAGTTTCAGACCACTCCGACCACAATATTTATACTGCATCCGTTCGTAACGTTCGGTTGCCGGCTGATAAGCGAATGAATTATCCATAAGATTCACGATTTATCTTTCCTATTACAAAAATCAATTTTTCTTCTACAAAGAAAGGGAAAAAAGCCTGCATAAACAAGAATCGGGAAATATACTTCATATTATTGAAATACATTTCCCGACATAATTAAACAACACTAAAATCTTCAAAACTGGAAATAAATGAACGGCTGAATCTCCGAGCTTTTCATTTGAATAACTACATAAATCAACACTACCAACATCAATGCCTTTCCCACAAACGGCAGGCGAATAACACCTCGACAGACTGCATCCTCCCAACTATCAGGAGCAAAATGAAGCAGGAATCCGAGTAACATTAATGCAAAGACTTTCCAATAACCTTCCAGCAGTTGCGGGAATAGTTGCGGACGGAAGGTAGTAACTATCTGTTTTAACATATCCATTGAATTTTGGAAATCTGCATTACGAAAGAAGATCCAGCAGAAACAAACAAAATGGAAGGTAATAATCACCCCGAAGACACGACGCCAGCCATGACTCTGTTCTCCTTTCTTACGTCCGGTGATTGACATCCACATTTTATGCAAAGCCAGAGCAATGCCATGAAATGTTCCCCAAAGAACGAAGTTCCAGGAAGCCCCATGCCATAATCCACCCAAAAACATGGTGATTATCAGGTTCAGATACTGACGGAATTTTCCTTTTCGGTTGCCTCCCAATGATATATACAAGTAGTCTTTCAGCCAACTGGATAAAGAGATATGCCAGCGACGCCAAAATTCTGTAATGGAGGCCGACTTATAAGGAGAATTAAAATTCAGATTGAAATGAAATCCCAGCAATAAGGCAATGCCGATAGCCATGTCACTATATCCTGAGAAGTCACAATAGATTTGTAAGGCATATCCATATACTCCCATAAGGTTCTCAACGCCCGAGTAGAGCGTCGGATTATCGAAAATACGTTCTACAAAGTTGACACTGATATAATCGGAGATGATTGCTTTCTTAAACAAACCGGAGAAAATCAGGAAGATTCCCCGTCCGAACATTTCCTGCGACACAAAGAGGGGTTTCCGGATTTGGGGAATAAAATCGCGGGCACGAACGATAGGTCCTGCTACCAATTGCGGGAAGAAAGACACATAGAAGGCATAGTCCAACAGACTTGTCAATGGTTTTATATCTTTCCGATAAACGTCGATCGTATAACTCAACGACTGGAAAGTAAAGAATGAGATCCCTACAGGCAGGAATATATCAAGTGCCGTAAACTCCCCTCCCATAAGGGAAGCAATCACTCCGCCCAGGAAATTCGTATATTTGAAATAAGCGAGAAGTCCCAGATTGACACTAAGACTCAAAACTACCAGCCCTTTACGCTTCCAATAGCCTTCGGCACGCGCCATGAGCTGCGCCAAAAAGAAATCGCAAACCGTGACAAGAGCAAGCAGGAAGAAGTAGGTGCCGCTACTCTTATAATAGAAGTAATAAGAAAAGAGGGTGACAAACAGGATGCGGGCAGTGTGTTTATGCTGCAACAGCACATACACCACCAGGAAAGCGGTAAACAACCAAAGGAAGATGCCGCTACTGAATATCATCGGTGCCTGCGGGTCATAAGTAAGCACCTCTTTGATCCGGCTGAAATCTATATCAATGGGAAACATAGTCATTATAAGCGTTGATTAAGGCCTGGTATAATAAATTTCCTTGCAGGATATATCCCTCGGGCAGATAATGCACGTGATCGGGACGCATCAGTTTGGCTTCCGTCCAGTTGACACAAGCACGACGTTTACCACCCACTACATCGTACATATCCCATACCAGCAGACGGTGTTCTTTGGCATAACGCCGAATGGTTTCGGACGCTGTTGCCGTGCGGGGATTGACAGCGTAAGTGCGGCGTCTCCGCCGTTGCCGGAAACTTTCGTAAGAACCGGGAGGGGTAGTCAGTAAAATGGATACGTTAGGAAGGCTATCCTGCAATAAATTAACAAGTTCGTCCATTTGGTTATAATGTACATTGACATTATAGCGCCGGTTGTGACTCTCGTTTGTGCCGAAAGAGAGAATCAACAGTTCGGGTTTCAGGGCGGCAATCTCGGCGATACGGTCCGGATGAGTAAAAGTAAGGCAAGTAGCACCGTTCACTCCCTTGTCTATGTAGGAGACTGCTCCGAATGTTTCTATCAATCGGGCACCCGTAGTCTGCGGATAGATATGTCCACGCACATGGCTATCGCCGATATGAACAATACGGACCGTATCTTCCGACAATCCGGCACGCACTTGGCGGAGCCGTTCAAATACGGGAGTCAATAAAGCAATGCTGTCGACAATCTCATTTCTTCCCATTCCGCGGAAAGCGGCAGGGAAAGAAAACTGTACAGAGACAGTATCATTCGCCCAGTTCATCTCCCTCAAGGGTTTGATTGTTTTCTGTTTCTTTCCGGGAGGGGGGCAGGCGGGAATCCGGTCTTGTGCCGCCAACTCCGAAAGAGAGAAGGGGGCGCCCAATATTCCTATAAGCGTAAGGATGAGAATGAAACCGGGCAGGTGTTTACTCTTTCTCATAAGCACGCCTCCTGTCGTATTGTTCCTTACCGTATATCAATGTCTCATATAGCAATCCCGCCAGATGTTTGCCACCACGGAAGTTGATATGTGTATAATCGTAGTTCGCCATTGAAGGTTTGGCGTGTACCAGTTTCGCCATACTTCCCTCTCCTCCCATAGCCTCAAACATATTCCAGAAAGCGATACCACTTTCAGCAGCAATATTCTGCTGATAACGAATCAAGTTCTTTACTCCCGGCATAGTACGGAGATCACCGGTTTCGGTTTTATAGTCCCGGTCGCCGACACTCAGCAATAAAATTCCCGCTTGCGGGAAACATTCTTTCAAATGGTTGATAGCCGTAAGTAATCCTTTTTGATAGTTGTCATAGTTCCGGCCACGCTCGGTAGCTACATTCAATCCATATTCAAGAATGATCAAATCATAAGGACGTTGCTCGTTGAACTGCCTCAACATCTGCTTCGGAATGCCACGCAAGAACAAACCCGAACTGCCGCGCAGCGAGAAGTTATCGAGAATGATTCCCTGCTTTCCGTCCATTGCCAATCCATAGAAAAGAGTAGAATCTGCACGGTCCACCGACCAGCGTATGGAACCGATACGCCCGTTCACCTGTATTTTTTGCAGATGGCCGGAAGCACCTAAAGAATAGCTCCGGCTTTCTCCCCGGTTCACACGGGCGGAGAGTTGCACGGAATCTCTGTTATAGAAGAAGATAGAAGCCTGTTGGCAGGTATCAAGCAGAGAAGCGTATTTATTCTGTCCCCGCAACTCAACATACGCCCCGCTGCGAGGAATAAAATAATGGCCGGAGATGCCTTGTTTCTTCCGGTCGAAGTATACCGTATCCATTACCGAATGACTGGACCAACCGCCGAATGTATGCCGCACCGTAGGACGGTAACCGCTTGTCATGGAAGTAATTGTAACGAAACCTACCCCGCAGCCTCCGAAACGTTTTTGGAACATTTCACGTAAGTCAGCTGTCATAATATCCGCTTCTATAAAAGAATCACCGAATACAGCGATACGGACAAGTTTATCATCCGCATTAGAATCAGAAGAAGGGGAAGATGAAAGGCGGTCGAGGGCTTCATAAAAAGGAGCCATACCGCGCTGGGTAGAGTCACTATAATCTTCGATGCAAGTCATGCCGGCACGGCAGGTATCCACAAAAGCCGGTTTTATGACAGGAGGCAAGGGAATACTGTCCGAGTCGGCTACTGCCGTTTCCGGTTCCGGATAACGGAGGTCACCCAGGATATCGACGCGCCTCATCGTGTGTCCGTCGATCGTTATAGCCGGAAGCCAGTGAAGCCCGAATAAGGCGACAAACACAGTCAACACAAGCCATAACGAATATTTCAAATAATTCTTTATAATCTCCATTTCACCAATAGATATAAGCACCTTTTTTAGTCCTTGGCCTTACCTGATGCCGAGAGAGGCTCATCGGCGCCGGAGCACAAGCTCAATGGTGCTTTGACATTTTCAGGCTGCAAAGATAGAGAAAAGCAAGAAAAAAGAAGGAGGTGTGTCAAAATGCGCACCTTCTTTTTTTTAAGCACAAAGCCCCGACTTTCACAAGCTGGGGCTTTGTTATTACCTAAAGATTTTGTATCTTTCCATTTTGTGCAGTGTATCCAACAACGGGTCTACTTTACTGTCATCGACCACCGTAAGGATAGCCGAACACATACTAGGCCATGCATGGCTTCCAAAATGTGGGTCACCAGTCTTGGAGCCACGTCCCTGTACCTTTTCGAGGTAAGTAAATCCGCGGCAACCCAAACGGTCGAGCAACGCCATGATTCGTTCGTAATAAGCCTGGTCGAATGTTATTAATACTGATTTCATATTTTTTTCCTGTTATTTCTTTATAATTTCATCTTTGTGGTCCTGGAAGTAAACATCTAATTCGCGTTGACGACGAAGTTTACGACGACGGTTCTTGATACCTGTTCCTGCAAATACGCAATACAAGGTCGGAATCAGAACCAAGGTCAATACGGTAGATACCGTCAAACCACCGATTACGGCGATTGCCATCGGACTCCACATTTCGGAACCCTGTCCGCCGCCGATAGCCATAGGGATCATACCCAAAACGGTTGTCGCAGTAGTCATCAATACCGGACGGAGACGACTCTTACCAGATGTCACCACAGAGTTTATCACCGCCATGCCTCGCTCTCGACAGAGAGTAATGTAGTCAATGAGCACGATACCGTTCTTCACCACAATACCAATCAACATGATTCCTCCCAACAAACTCATTACACTCAACGTACTGCCCGTGAAGAACAATGCCATTAAGACACCACTAAACGCGAACGGCAGAGAGAACATGATAATGAACGGATAAGTCAATGATTCGAACTGTGCCGCCATTACGATAAATACAAGGATAACAATCAGGATACCGAGTGTACCCAAATCGCGGAACGAATCCTGCTGATCTTCGTACGACCCGGAAATCTGAATCGTCACTTCACCCGGAAGGTCCATTTTATCAATCACCTTGTTACCGGCAGCAACTACATCTCCCAACGGAGCACCGGAGATTACGGCAGAAACAGTCACAATACGTTCACGGTCTTTACGTTCAATGGTAGGAGGCGCAAAACGTTCGACTACCTTTCCGACATCTTTCACACGAACAGATTGTCCCTGTGCATTGTAAATAAGGATATTCTCCAGACTCTCCAAACTTGTACGGAATTCCGGAGCATAACGCACCTTGATATCATATTCATCCCCATCTTCACGGTATTTGGAAGCAACTGCACCGTTGATACGATTACGCAAATAGTTACCGGCTGTCGCAAGGTTCAACCCATGCATAGCCAGTTTCTCACGGTCGAAGTCAACCTGATATTCCGGCTGGTAATCGCTACGGCTGATGTTAACTTCAGTCACGCCCTTCACTTTCAGCAGTTCGCGTTTCAAACGGGCTGCCACACTGTCGGTCATCGTCATATCATATCCGTATACCTCAAAGTCGGCACTTGCCTGAGCAGACATACCTGTATTACTACCTCCAAGGATTACCTGAGCCTTACTGAACTCCGGATATCCTTTCAAGTCTTCACGCATTTCATCGCAGACTGCCTCCAGGGTAATGTCACGATCGCCCGGGTCCACCAAACTGATGTTGAAAGATATAATGTGGGAACCGTTGTCCTGCATGGAAGCCCATGTATTATCGGAGTCAGCCTGACCAACTGTATAGTTACATACTTTCATAATATCCTTATACTTGGTCATCCACTGATTCGTCAGTTTCTCCGAAAGTTCCTGCGCTATCTCTTTACGCGTACCAATCGGCAACTCAAGCTGTACGGCAATACGGGCATTATCCTGTGCGGGGAAGAATTCCGTACCGATCCCCTTTGCACACAGCAAGCTGACAATGAAGAAAGCAATACATCCCACGATAACAATGGGACGATGACGAACCGCCCAGTTCAACATCTTTGCATACCAAGTATCGAGTGCGTCCAGCGCCTTCTCTATCGGAGTGAAAAAGAGTTTGAACATCTTCGACGGTTTCTTCTGTAAACGGAGCAACTGCGAACAGAGCATCGGTGTCAACGACAATGCCGCCACGGTGGAAATAAACATGATCGCACACATCATCCACCCCAACTGTTTGAAAAGTACACCGGACATACCGCTTACCATTGTCAGAGGGAAGAACACGGCAATCATTGTCAACGTAGAAGCGATTACGGAAATAGCCACCTCATTCGTACCGTGCACAGCCGCCTGTTTCGGATCGGAACCACGCTCAATATGCGTTGTCACGTTTTCGAGTACCACAATCGCATCATCCACCACCATACCGATAGCAATAGAAAGGGACGAAAGCGAGATAATATTAATCGTATTCCCGGAAATAGCCAGATAAATAAAGGAGGCAATCAACGAAAGCGGAATCGTGATACAGATAATCAAGGTTGCACGCCAGCGTCCCAGGAAAAGGAACACGACAATGACAACGAACAGCAAAGCATACATTACGGTTTCCGCCAAACTATCAATCGTGTTCAAGATATTGTCAGACGTATCGACAATCACTCCCAGCTTCACGTCACTCGGCAAGTTTTTCTGCAAACGGGGAAGTGCCTCTTCTACCTTGCGGGAGATTTCTACCGAATTGGCACCCGATTGTTTCTGAACAACAATCATAGCTCCCTGCACACCGTTGTTATAGGTTTCCTGCGCACGCTCCTCTACTGTATCGACGATACGAGCAACGTCACGTAGAAAGATATTGGCTCCATTATGCGTGCCAACCACTACATCTGCCAACTGGCGGGAATCATCAAACTCTCCTTCTACACGCAACGAATATGTCTCGCTACCGATATCGAAGTTACCCCCGGGAATGTTCTTATTTTCAGCCCCGATAATGGAACTGATCGTTTCGATACTCAAGTTGTATGCTTCCAGTTTATTGGGGTCACAGTATACTTGGATCTCACGCTGAGGTGCACCACTGATAGATACTGTACCCACACCGGGAATACGTGCCAAGGGATTCACCACGCGGTCGTCCAGAATTTTATAAAGTGCCGACTGGCTCTCTTTCGCCTGGACGGAAAGCAGTACGATAGGAATCATATCCGTACTGAACTTGAAGATAATCGGATTCTCGACATCGTCGGGAAGCTGTGAACTTACCATGTCAAGCTTGTCGCGTACATCATTCGTCAGGACGTCTATATCATTACCAAACTCGAACTCCAGTGTTATCAATGACATATTCTCTGAAGAACGGGAGGTAATATGTTTCAGGTTGCTCACCGCGTTCAACGTATTTTCCAACGGGCGAGTCACATTATTTTCTATATCCGAAGCACTTGCCCCCGGATAAGCAGTCATTACCATGATTGTATTCGTATCAATATCCGGATACAAGTCGATAGGTAACTTGGACAAAGAGAAAAGGCCAAAGATCACCACTGCCAGAAAGCAGAGGGAGGTCATAATCGGTTTCTTAACCGCACCTTCGTATAAACTCATATATTATAATGTGTTAAGGTGATAAGGTATTATTTTTCTACTTCTACTTCCACGCCATTCGCCAAACGTGCCTGACCGGCAACGACTACCTGCGAATTATTGGGCACACCGGATTTCAACTCATACTCCGTTCCCATACGTCTACCCAGCTCTACCTTATTATAAGATACTTTGCCGTCTTTGTAAACATACACATAACGGTCACCTGAACCGGCTTGCTTCACGATAGCAAGATCGGGAACAACGACATTGTCGGCCGTACCGAAGTTTAGCGTTGCACGGGCAAACATTCCCGGACGAACACGCTGATCTCTGTTGTCCAGCTTGATCTCTATCGGGAAAGTACGGGTTGCAGCGTCGATAGTCGGATAAATCAGGTTAATGGTACCTTTAAATATCTCGTCACCGTATACATCCAGTTTTACATCTACCGGCGCACCTTTCTTCACTTGCGTGAAGTAGCTCTCAGATACATTAATCATGAGTTTCACCGGAGTGATCTGTTCTACTACCAGCACAGGATTTCCACCGCTATACATATCTCCGTTGTCATAATTGCGGGCTGTGACAACCCCATTAATAGGACTTACTAAAGAAGTGTTTTCCAACAGATTCTTATAGGCTGTGCGCTGTACGTCGAGCTGCATTTTCGAAGCATCCCATTCTGATTTGGATGCACCACCGACCTTGTACAGTTCGTCCATACGGTTGAATTCTATTTCCTGATTGTCCAGTTGCAATTTTGTCTGTTTCAGATTGGCTGCGTCCATTTGTACCAATTTCTGACCTTTGGATACACGGTCGCCCACTTCTACAAAAATCTGGTCGATACGCACAGGAGATGAAGGTGCGATGTTGTTCTTCGCTTCCGCCTCTACTGTTGCCGTATATTCCTGAATCTGGTCTACGGGACGGGCTTTCACATCGGCCACCTTTACTTTGGGCTTCTCAACCACGTGTTCCGTAGCAGCTTTATCTTTTCCACCCGTACATGAGCCCATAACCACGGTTAACAGCAGGGCTACTAATTGGATACTTTTTTTCATATTCCTTAGTTGTAATTTTTTTAGTTGTCTATCTTTATTCTTTTCCTAGCACCTTATCGAGATCTGCCTTAGCAATCAGATAATCATAAATGGATTGGTTATAAGTGAGTTGAGCCTGAGTCAGAGATACTTGCGAACTGTTCAGTTCGAGCACTGTACCCTTACCGACATCGTAGCGTTTGCCGGCAATCAGTACCGCCTTCTCAGCCTGCATCACGTTTTCCTTGTTACTGACCACCTGCTCAGAGCTGGCAGCCATGTTGTTGCGGTAACTTACGATTTCCATATTCAGTTTTCTTTCCGTGTCAATGCGGTTCCAATCGAGTTGGCGCATCTGGATACGGGCAGATTTTACTTTCGTAAAGTTGCTTGCTTTGTACAAAGGAATGCTCAAGTTGAACATCAGGCTGGAACTATTACTCCAATTATACTCGAAGAAGTTAATATTCGGGTTGTACAAGGACTGATAGTTATATGAGAAACTCATCGACAACGTAGGGATAAAACTTGATTTTGCGACCTTCAAGCTCTTCTCCAACATTTTCATGTTCAAGTCCAACTGCTTCATGGTAGTGTTATTCTCCAATCCGACTTCTTCATCCTTCAGTTGATTGGCAAATACAGCCGTTTCATAATTCGTCAGACTGTCTTCTGTTTTAAGTTCTACGTCGGCGGTAATTCCCATTAACACTTTCAACTGCAACTTCGCCAGAGTCACCCCATTGGCTGCTGAAATCACATTCGGCTTAATGCTGCGCATCTGTACCTCAGCACTGATCTTATCATATTCACTCACTGCGCCTTGCTCATATTTGGCATTGACGATGTTAAAGTTGTCTTCCGCCAGTTTGTAGCTTCCCAGAAGCACGTCGTAGCTGTCTTGTGCGAGCATCAGTTGATAATAGGCTTTACTTACCTGATTCACCAAATCCAGTTTGGAAGCACGCGACTTCTCTACTGCCAGTTCGATATCCGTCTTTGTCATCGACATTGTCCGATAGACAGCCGGTGCAAACAAAGGCAGGTTAATGCTTAGTCCGGCATTGGCGGTGTTCGTTCCGTCCTGCCCCATTTTGAACGACATATCGTTCAGCTTCATTTCAGCCGCTTTAATCGTATGGTCCAGCGAACCAGCGATGCTTGCTTCAGGCAGCAGACTTTGCCATGCTTCTTTGCCGGCTACTTTTTTCAAAGCAATTTCTTCTGCCGCCACCTTCATCGTAGGATTCTCATCCAACGCAATTGTTAAGGCTTTGTCCAAGGTTAAGGTCAGTGTGTCCTTCGCCGCTTGTGCGTTTTGCGCTTTTGCAATGCCAAATGCGCAAAGTGCAACAGTTGCCAGAAGTATCTTCCTACCTGTCAGTCTCTTCATTCTGTTCATAAAACTAGTTTCTAATTGATCTTTTAGTTGTTTGTCTCCGGAACCTCATCGGTCGCTTATTCTATGCGGTTCCTACGATATTCTGATATAAAATCTTCCAGTACTTTCGCGCCTTTCTCCGTAGAGATGCCGCGTATATAGGTAAACATAATAGACTCATACACCTCTATAAAGGAATATTCGTTGCATACATCTGTATTCAACAGCACATCGAACTGCTCGCGTACCAGCAAATTGACGATTGCAAAGTTGACATCCGAACGGAAAATGCCTTGCTCCACTCCCAACATAAAAAAGGACATGGTTTTCTCCGAATCACTCTCGCTGCGCTCTTTCATCATATTATATACCTTCGGATACTTCTTGATGTCTTCAAAAAAACGCTTGTTCGTCTTATGAAACATCTCAATACTCTTTTGGAATACGGCAAGTATCACTTCCAACACATTGTGGGACTGCTCATAAACTTCCTGTAAATACCGGTCTCTTTCTGCCTGCACCGTCAGTATACAATCCTTCAGCAACGATTCCTTATCTACAAAAACTTCATAAAGCGTACGTTTGGAGATACCTAATGCTGCTGCAATATCATCCATCGTAATACTCTTAATACCTTTTGTAGTAAAAGCCTCTGTTGCCGTTGCTATAATCCGTTCTTTCAACTCCGCCCGTTGGGAAGCGTCTTTTCCATGTTCTGTCATCGTTCGTTTTCTATTTCATTATAATCCAGTTTTCTGTTTTCCCTTGCATCGGGAGGAAAAACGGAACAAAGATATATAGAAAACTCAATTAAGAAATCAAGTTTCCATTTATTTGTAGCCCATTTGATAAATATTATCATTCGTTGGACAGAAATGAAAACAAGTGTTAAGAGGAAATACGGACCAAACACAGCACAAAGATAAAGAGGAAGGAGATGCGAGGTAAAGTTTTATCGGTATCGGAAGGGGTACACCCGACAAAAGCCGGATAAATGTCGATTAAAATCGACACTCATCCGGCAACAGCAGTCACCATTATTAACGATAAGGTGGAAAAGGGTCTGTTTATTGTCAGTATTCAAACTTTGTCCTTTTCAGAAAAGCGACTGTTTTATGTATTTCTTTGTACATCACGATATCATCTTTCACAAAAGGTACTTCTTTCCGGCAGGTATGGAGGAAATGCTCCAGAAGCGGTGACGTTTTCAACGGACGGCGGAAGTCGACACCTTGTGCGGTGTTCATCAGTTCAATGGCAAGGATAGGTTCGAGGTTGTCCATTACCTTATAGAAAATCATAGGAAATGGCAAGCGGCAGGTCGTGGAAGTTACCGCCGGAGATAACTTGGCCTGCACCGGGACAAGTATGTAGCCACGGTCGTGAGTTCTCCGTATACCTTCTACAAAATCCGGATAAGGAGGTAGTGTATTGCCAAGAGTTATCTTCATAATAAGCAGAATTAAAGACTACAAACTGTAAGCAATACAGTTTGATAACTCTCCGCAATGTAGGAAAAAAGAAAGTAAAAGACAAGGGAAATGATGGATTTATTATCAGAAAGGTATTATACCTCATATATGGCGTACCGGAACCGCCTTATCATAAATCGTACCACAACCGATAGCTATGGCAAAGAATCCTCTGCCCTATTTCTCTTGACTATCACGTAGTTTTAGCAAATAGTCGAATGTGTCTTTTGCCTCCTGGCTGTCTTCCTTCAGGTAAGCTTGTTTCCATTCCGGGTACTTATCCAATATTTGAAGCATCTTATCTTTTCCGAGAAATTCAATCTTGCCCGTTTCCCCATTCAGTTCATAACAAACGCGTTTGGTCACCAAGCTCGAAGCGGCAAGGGCGTCACCGATATTTCCTCCGAGTTTTACATCGTCGTCTTCTACAAAATTGCCACCGATAACTGATCCCAAAGGCATGGCACAGAAGTAGATATTCTTGCCTAACTGAACTGCCGGAGCATACCATGCCCCAAAACGCAGTTTCTTATAGCGCAGCTTGCGACAGTTCAAATATAAATCTCCTTCTTCACTTCGCACTGCAAAACAACGTTTCTTCAAGCGGCGGCACATAGACTCATCATCGCCTGCCGTTATACGGTAGTCAGCCCCGCCTGTCAATACGATCTGATTTCTGGAACGTTTCTCCACACGTAGCACTGCTATGGTGTCTCCATTTTGAGCAAGCAACTCTTTCAAGTTGGAATAGATAATATTCTGCGCAATCAACGGGAGGCCAATCACGCTCATCAACAGCCATAAGATACATCTTTTTTTCATAAGCCTTCCTCCTTTCCTTTCTAACGCCTTTTCGAGTGGAAAGTTATACATTTTAGCGGATAAATGCAAGGACAGAAAAAGAAATATTGAAAAAAAGGGTTCTTCTTCAAATTTGATGGTAATTTAGCCAGTCGGTGGTATCTTCATTCTCCTCCTTCCGGAAGGAGGAGTACCCGTAGGGGGAGGTGGTAGGTAAACACATAATTCGTTTATTATCAACCCTGTGCATCTACCTGCCGCCTCGACTTTCCGCCCCCTTCCTTCCCCCAAAAGAGGAATGAAGACATCACCGACTTGCTAAATTACCATCAAATTTGGAAAAGAGTCTCCAAAAAAGTAACTGAATACTTGACTTTGCCTTCCTGATGTGTTATCTTTGTATCTGTTATTACAAAATATATTTCTATTTAATATGCAGGTAAAGGGGGAAGCAGTGTATTCTCCCTTTTTTTATATCTGATCGTGCCGAAAGAAGAAATCACCTTTTGTTTTTGAGGAAATGCAGGCTCTATTTTTATAAAACGGAGGCTCTGTTCGGGTGAAACAGAGGCTTCGTTTTACTAAAACACAGGCTCAACATTCATTAAGCGTGGGGTTAGCACTCCCAAAGCGTAGGTTTAGTCCCCGTAAAGCGTAGGGTTAGCTCTCATAAGTCGCGAAATTGGCTTTGCTATTCCTGCATCGAGGATTTACGAGAGCTGAATGCATCATCCGGCAGCTCTCATTTTCGCTTCCTATTCGCTTTGCGTTAATAAACAGTAAATCTGCTCTTGACAAAAACAAGCTCATAGCCTGTCCGTTGTTAAATATATTACCTTTGCGCAAAAAGTATCAAAGCAATTATGGAGAAACTGGAAAATATAATCTCAACCTATCAGCAAATTATTCAAGAGTCGGAACAAGCTCTTCAGAGGGCCCGGAAACGCATCTATTATATCAGCCTTCTACGCCTTGTGCTATTTGTAGAAGCCATAGCGGCAGCCTTTATCTTCTGGAGCGACGGCTGGTTATCTCTTTTCGTCTTTGCCATTCTGCCTTTTATATCATTTATCTGGCTGGTAAAACGACATAATCTCTGGTTTTACCGGAAAGATTATCTGAAAAAGAAAATAGAAATCAACGAACAGGAGTTACGGGCCATTCAATATGATTTTTCCGATTTCGACAGCGGAAATGAATATATCGACCCTGCGCATCTCTATACTTATGACTTGGATGTATTCGGCGATTATTCGCTTTTCCAATATATCAACCGTACTTCAACGCCTGTCGGCAAGCAGCATCTGGCTGATTGGTTCAACGCACATCTGGAACTAAAAGAATCGATCGAACAACGCCAGGAGGCTATCCGGGAATTATCAACCGATCTGGAATACCGGCAACAAATCCGTCTGTTCGGATTACTTTATAAAGGAAAACCTGCCGATACCAACGAAATCAGGGAATGGGCGGGAAGCCCCAGCTATTACCGGAAGCATACGCTACTGCGTATCATCCCGACAGTAGTTAGCATCATCAACCTTATATGCATAGGTTCGGCCATTGTAGGAATTCTTCCTGCCACCGTACCCGGAGGTGTGTTTTTTTGTTTCGTCATTTTCAGTTCTATCTTTTCTAAAGGTATCACAAAACTGCAAGCAACTTACGGCAAAAAATTGCAAATCCTCTCTACTTATGCTGACCAAATTCTTCTCACAGAGAAAAAGGAAATGAACAGCCCTGTTCTGCAACAGCTCAAAACGGAACTTACAAGCCAGAATCAAACAGCTTCCCAGGCAGTCCGCCAACTATCGAAACTGATGAACGCGCTCGATCAACGCAGTAACCTGTTAATGAGTACAATCCTCAACGGACTTATTTTTTGGGAACTGCGCCAAGTAATGCGAATCGAGAAATGGAAAGAAACTCATGCTTCCGACCTCCCCCGCTGGATAGAAACAATCGGAGAAATCGACGCCTACTGCTCTTTAGCAACGTTTACATACAATCATCCGGATTATATCTTCCCCAAAATCAGCTCTCAATCCTTTCATCTGCGAGCCGAAGCTTTGGGTCATCCACTTATGAACCGCAACAAATGTGTGCGAAACGGAATAGATATCGACAAGCGTCCTTTCTTTATCATCATAACCGGCGCCAACATGGCCGGTAAAAGTACTTACCTGCGTACCGTAGGCATCAATTATCTTTTAGCCTGCATAGGTGCACCGGTTTGGGCAAAGCAAATGGAAATATATCCGGCACGCCTCGTCACCAGCCTTCGTACAAGCGACTCACTCACCGATAACGAGTCTTACTTCTTCGCAGAACTCAAACGTCTGAAACTAATCATTGACAAACTCGAAGCAGGAGAGGAACTTTTCATCATCCTTGATGAAATATTGAAAGGCACCAACTCTATGGATAAACAAAAAGGCTCTTTCGCTCTCATCAAGCAGTTTATGAATATGAACGCCAACGGTATCATAGCTACTCACGACCTTCTGCTCGGCACCTTGATAGAATCCTTCCCACAGAATATCCGTAACTACTGTTTCGAAGCGGACATCACGAACAACGAACTCACCTTCTCTTATCAAATGAGAAACGGAGTCGCCCAAAATATGAACGCTTGTTTCTTAATGAAAAAAATGGGGATCGCCGTCATTGACGACTAATCCCCACTCTTTATCAAAAACTAAAGTTGTTCCTTCTTCTGTGTAACAATCTTAGCTCAACAGCTTCTAATTCAAATTACTTTTTGAAAGAAAAGCGACCACAGCCGATGTATCTTCATTAGTGAAATAATGCACTGATGTTATCGGCTGATAAGTATAAGGTACAAACTGGAACAGCTGTACGGCAGCAAATTTCTTATCTTCAGAAAGAATTACGTCCATACGAATGTTCCCACTTGTTTCGCTCTTAATATCCGAATTTGCAGAGAACGAACCAGAATTTACGATATCAACCAACTTATCCATGTGCTTCAAATCAAAGAAGACACTGCGTTCCTTTGCAATACTTCCGGTCGGTAGATAAACAACTTCCTTTGACTTCCAGAAAAGACGGAAAATACCTACAAGGAATAGTCCCGTCCCGAACACCATTAAAGCCATACTTACAGTAGAGGACCTATCTTCCAGTTCAAAAGTGGAAGCAAAAGCTAAAATACCCACCAACAACATGAATGAAGAGAATAAAACTCCGGAAATACTTGTACGCTTAGCGATATCTGGATGTGAAGATGCGAATATAGTAGCATCAATAGTTTGAGTAGTTGCCATAATATTTAAAATTTAATTTATTAGTAATAATATAAAGATGAAAAGGACCATCGGTATAAAATATATCGATAACCATAAAACAAATAATACCAATAAATGAATTCTAAATAATAATATGCCTTAAAGTAAATACATAGTACTCACTCGACGGCTGACAGTAATAAGAAGTTGTAGTATTATAAATTCGCCCCCTATGCTGTGACAGAGAATTTTCACGGTCGGCGCAGCATTGAAGTAGGTTCCTTAAAGTAGTGAAATACTCTCCAAGCTGTACACGCTGAATACGTGTCACTGATATCTGGTGACTTTGAAGATTGTTCAATTCAGCCACTGGAGCATAAGGAAAGTCAGGAGCACTAATCTGCTCGTGTTGTTTCATTGAATATGTAATGGCAAGTTCAGACTGTTCCACCGGTTTCTCAGTGAAAACGTTACTTGCTACCCCATGGAGAGTCACCGTAAGCAACAGAAACAATATTACCTTTACAAATTTTGCCATATTCTCCTGCAAATATAACAGATTCTATTCACGAAAAGTTTATTCAGGTTATCTTTTAATTTATCTTAGGATTAGTAAACAAGTGAATATCATTAGGGAATAGACGTATACTCTATACGGCTCAATTCCAAAATCTGCTCCTCCTTACTCAAATAAAAAGGTATTTACTTCAAATAAAAAGGCCACTCTTTGCAGAGCAGCCTTTTCTATATCGAATAAGAATAACTGTAAAATTATTCAGCTGATTCAGCTTTCGGTTCTTCAGTTGCAGGAGCTTCAACAGCAGCAGGAGCAGCAGTTTCGGCAGCGGCACTCTTCTTAGAACGACGAGTACGTGTAGCTTTCTTAGCAACTTTTTCCTTAGCCATGTTTGCATTATAGTCTACCAACTCAATGAAGCACATTTCTGCATTATCACCCAAACGGTTACCAGTCTTGATAATACGAGTATAACCACCCGGACGATCAGCAATCTTAACTGAGATTTCTTTGAACAGCTCTGTTACTGCAATCTTATCTTGCAAGTTGCTAAATACGACACGGCGAGAATTCGTAGTATCTTCTTTAGACTTAGTAATCAAAGGCTCAACAAACTTCTTCAAAGCTTTTGCCTTTGCAACAGTCGTAGTGATTCTTTTGTGCTTGATCAAAGAGCAAGCCATGTTAGATAACATAGCGCTTCTATGAGAAGCAGTATTTCCAGCAAATCATCAAGCTCGGTAAGCGATTTCTTTCCGAAGTTTCTGAATTTCAACAGGTCAGTCTTGTTGAACTGTACTAAGTCGCCGAGTGTTTCTACGTCAGCAGCCTTCAAACAATTGAGGGCACGAACTGACAAGTCCATATCAACAAGCTTAGTCTTCAACAACTGACGCATATGCAATACTTCCTCATCAAACTCTTCATTGCCATCAGTATCATTACTTTCAAGCGTGATCTTCTCGTCAGAGAACAACATGAAGTGATAAATCAGAATTTTTGCAGCTTCTTTCAGTGCTTCCTTCGGATGTATAGAACCGTCTGTACTAATCTCAAGTACTAGCTTTTCGTAGTCTGTCTTCTGTTCTACACGGAAGTTTTCTACAGAATACTTGACATTACGTATCGGTGTATAAATAGAGTCAATTGGAATTACATTAACATCCGTGCAGTACTCGCGATTTTCATCAGCAGGCACATAACCACGTCCCTTGTTAATTGTAATATCAATTTGCATAGTTGCCTTAGAATCTAAATGACAAATAACTAATTCCGGATTTAACACTTCAAATCCAGTCAAATACTTACCTATGTCACCTGCTTTAAATTCACTGGAATTCTC
>NZ_MNQN01000128.1:0-25282 GCF_001915455.1 Bacteroides sp. 43_46
CCAATACCTTCCAATCGCAACCTGCATAAGCTACTACGAGTCATCTTCCCCGAAGTTTTAATGGAGTATTTCGAGATCTCCTGTTGGCATGACGACTTCATGAAAAACACTACCTGGAACGTTCAGATTACAAGAGTGGAACTGTGATTTCACATGGTTTTACTGATGAGAAAGTGATTCAGAACTTTCCTCTGCATGGCAAACCTGTTTATCTCCACGTAAGACGTCGTCGCTGGTATGGCAAAGCTACAGGGAAAACGTTTTCTTGTTAGATAAATAATGTGAAAACTGTATTTTTTCTTTGGAATAGAATTAACTTTCAGCCACTTATAAGGTCTAACATATATTATTCATTTAATATTATGTTAGAATTATGAGAAAGCAAATTTTAAGTTTACTTGTTGTGTTGTTAATCGGCTCAACAGTATGTATGGCTCAGGATCGTCAAAAAGGAAAAGTTGACAGAGAGAAGCGTATCGAACAGATAATAACCGATCTGGGACTGAATGAAAAGCAAGCCAAGGATTTTAAGGCTGCAATGGAAGAAATGCGACCGACAAAGAGAAATTCTAATGAAAGACCTTCGCGCGAAGAGATGCAAAAGAAGAGAAAAGAGGGAGAAGCTAAAATAAAGAGTATCCTGACTGATGAACAATATAAGAAATATCAGGATATGCGTAAAAAGGAAAATGCAGATAGAAAGAAAAGAACTAAATAAGAAAGTATTTCTTTTTTACTCTTTTTAGCTAGTTTTATTGGCCCGTTATCGTTTCTCGTATGTGTTTGGTGATCGTGACTTTAGAGGAGATGATAGGCTATTAAGTATTTATAAAGGTATTATTTATATAGATATAAAGCAGGTTTTTGCTGGCTGATATTCATAAATTTTATCCAAAAGAAGGAAAAAGAATAGAATAAACAAGAAGCAACGTAACACCCTATCCATAAAAATGCTATATTTATTGCAGCTGGAGAGCACTTTAAGTAATGCTTAAGAGGAAAGACGCAAAGTAGTATATATACTATATATTTTCTATTATTAATTACTTAAACACATTTTTTATGGAAGCCAAGAAATCAAAAAAGGCTACAATCGAGAATCAACGGGGTTCTTGGTTGTTGATGGGTTTGGTTGTTGCGCTTGCCTTCATGTTCGTTTCGTTCGAATGGACACAACATGATGTCAGGGTTGCAGCACTATCATCAGATGATGAATCCATCTTTGTTACAGAGTTAGTTCCGATCACATTCCCAGATGAGAAACTGGAACCGCCTCCACCTCCCGAAAATAAGATCGTAGAAATATTAGAAATAGTAAAGAACGATATAGAGGTAGCGGATAATGTTTCTACAGTTGGAGAGGATATGGATGCAACTCATAAGATTGTCTGGATACCGCCAGTGGTGGAAACGGAAGTGGTTGATGAAGACGTTATTGTTGATGTTGCAGAAATCATGCCTGAGTTTCCCGGAGGTACGGCTGCTTTGATGAAATATTTGGGTACAAATATCAAGTATCCGACTATTTCTCAGGAAATGGGTTCAGCGGGAAGAGTGATTGTCCAATTTGTTGTTGACAAAGATGGATCAATTTCAAATCCCGAAGTGGTACGAGGGGTAGATGCATATTTGGATAAAGAAGCTATCCGTGTGATAAGTTCTATGCCAAAATGGAGGCCCGGAGTACAGAATGGTAAGAAAGTTCGAGTAAAATATACCGTTCCTGTAGTATTCAGGTTACAGTAGTTGCTTGAAATAGATGTGTAATGCGGGCCGGTTCCGAAAGGGATCGGCCCTTTTTTATTGAAATCCGACATTCTCAATCGCAGGATACTTATAACATTTCTTTTCCGGATTGCTTCTATGAAATAAAAAAACATATCTTTGCAAGAAGAATAAAAACAAATGTTGATTTTATGAATCTTCTACTTTGTCTTAAAAGACCCTTTATCTGGCTTTCCCGCTTCCGTTACCGTTGCGGATATGGTGTACATTCTCCGTTTGCATTTAGTCTGATAACGGATGTGATATATGAAAAGATGCCTTATTATGCTTATGATTCTTTGGAGAAAGAACAGAAGAAAATCGTAGAGGAGCGTGGGTGTAATAAAGGTACACAGAAGGTAAATCGTTTCTTGTTCCGGCTGGTGAATAAAGTGCAACCTGCTACTATTGTAGAGGTAGGTCGTCCTTCGGTGACCTCACTTTATCTTCAATCGGCGAAACCTTCTGCGGAATATCTTTTTGCCTCTGACTTGTCGGAACTGTTTCTGGATACGGACGTTCCGGTAGATTTTCTATATCTGAACGATTATCAGAATCCGTGTTTGCTGGAGGAAGTCTTTCGGGTTTGTGTACGCCGGACCACCTTGAAAAGTGTGTTTGTCGTGCATGGAATCTGTTATTCTAAAGAAATGCGGGCATTCTGGAAAAGATTGCAGGCTGACGAACGGGTAGGCATTACCTTCGACCTGTACGATATAGGCTTGCTCTTTTTTGATAAAACAAAGATAAAACAACATTATATCGTCAACTTCTGAGAACCTTTGTACGTTTACCTTATATAGATCAATAAATTGGAAGATTATGAAAAGGAGCCTTGTATATACAAAAACCGGAGATAAGGGAACAACAAGTCTTGTTGGTGGTAGTCGTGTTCCGAAGACCCACATTCGTTTGGAAGCTTATGGAACAGTGGACGAGCTTAATTCCAACTTGGGATTACTGAATACTTATTTGCAAAATGAGACTGACAGGAACTTTATTTTGGGCATACAACATAAGTTATTTGCTATCGGGTCGCATTTGGCTACCGATCAGGAAAAAACACAACTGAAAGCCGCCAGTATCATTTCAATGGAAGATGTGGAACGTATCGAGCGGGAGATTGATAAACTGGATGAACAATTACCGGAACTTTGTGCGTTTATTATTCCTGGAGGAAGTCGTGGAGCGGCCATCTGCCATGTTTGTCGTACCGTTTGCCGGAGAGCAGAAAGACGCATTCTGGCTTTGTCCGAAACTTGTACAATTTCCCCTGAAGTACTAGCTTTTGTCAACAGATTATCAGATTATTTGTTTGTTTTATCTCGGAAAATGAATTTTGATGAACAAAATAATGAAATATTTTGGGATAATAGTTGGAAATGATAGATTTTATTATACTTTTGCCGAAAATATAGAAAATAAGACAGATTAGTATTCACTTTAAATACTCAAGATTATGTATTGGACATTGGAACTAGCATCAAAACTTGAAGATGCTCCCTGGCCGGCAACCAAGGACGAATTGATTGATTATGCCATGCGTTCGGGTGCTCCTCTTGAAGTTATTGAGAATCTCCAAGAGATGGAAGATGAGGGCGAGATCTATGAGAGTATCGAAGATATTTGGCCGGATTACCCTAGTAAGGAGGATTTTTTCTTTAACGAGGAAGAGTATTAATTTATAAATGACCGAACATATAAAATTCTCGATAACTTGTGATAAAGTTATCGGGAATTTTTTATTGATGAACATCGTTTTTGGTATTTCTATTTTCTAACTCGTCTCAGAATATTCTGCATTTCGTAGACTATTTCGGGGTGTTGGTCCGCAAGGTTTTCCTTTTCATATTCTCTAACTCTCATGTCATAAAGTTGAGGAGTTTTCAAATTTCCAGTCTCTACTTTTGGGCCCCAGGTAATCATGGCAGGTCCATCGTTTGGTTCAATATATTTCCAATTTTTGGTACGTACAGACATGGTTGAAGATTCTTCTATAATCCATGGGCGATCCGTTTGATCCTTTCCGAGCCATGTGTTTAAGCGGTTCTGGCTATCTGGCGCACTTCCTTTTGGTAATTTTGCATTGATTAGAGCAGCCATTGATGCAAACCAGTCGATTTGTGATACTAAGGCGTCGGAAATTTGCGAACCGGGGATTTCTTTCGGCCAACTGACAATTGCAGGTACCGCCGTTCCTCCTTCAAATGCGCTGTATTTATTACCACGAAAAGGACCTGCAGGACTATGTCCGTTAAGCAATTCCTCAGCATGGTCATCATAACCGTCGTCAACTACCGGACCATTGTCACTAGAGAGGATAATTAATGTGTTTTCTCGTAATCCCCGTTCTTCAAGAGCTGCTATTATTTGTCCCACTGTCCAGTCAAACTGGGCAATAGCATCACCACGTACTCCCATTTTATTCTTACCTCTAAAACGTTCATGCGGAAAACGTGGTACATGTACGTCGTTTGTAGCAAAATACAAGAAAAAAGGCTGGTTTTTGTACTTGTCGATAAAATCAATAGCATGTGCGGTGATGGAGTCGGCTATATTTTCATCTTTCCATAATGCTTTGCCACCACCTTTCATGTATCCTATGCGACCAATTCCGTTGACAATAGCCATGTCGTGCCCATGACTATGTTTCATATTGTACAACAGTTCCGGATGGTCTTTCCCTAATGGTTCGCCAGGGAATGGCTTTTGATAACTAACCTCAATAGGAGCAGAAGGATCGTAGTTGGCTACTTTACCGTTTTCAATAAACACGCATGGTACGCGATCCGCTGTGGCTGCCATAATATAGGAATAATCAAATCCCAAGTCTCCCAGTGCTGTAGGTAGTGGAGCATTCCAGTCTTGCATGCCCGATTTGTCACCCAATCCTAAATGCCATTTGCCGATAGCGCCGGTGATATATCCGGAATTCTTAAAAACATCTGCCAGCGTGTAAGTTTCAGGTCGGATAATCATACCAGCATTACCTGCTGCCACACCGGTTCCCGGTACACGCCACGCATATTTTCCAGTGAGCATGGAGTAACGTGAAGGAGTACTTGTTGCCGCAGTGGCGTGCGCATTGGTGAATTGGACACCACTTTCTGCCAATTGGTTTACATGGGGAGTTTGTACGTTTTTGGCTCCATAGCATTCGAGGTCACCATATCCCAGATCATCTGCATAGATAAAAATGACGTTTGGCTGCTTTTGAGGATTTGTTTTGGTTTTGAGCTTTTCGCTTTGTGCCGGACCTGTAACCGCCAATAGGCTTGCAACTGGCGAAAGAAAAGCTAATAATGCATACTGTTTCATGGGTATATTTATTTATAGGTTTTAAGGTAACTTATACCTTTGTGTCTTATTAATAAATACGTATATTTTTAGCCCAGCACTATATCAAACCCAGTTAAAACTAGTTAAAACGCAGAATGTCTCTTATGGTATCGTAATGAAGAAAATAAATAGGTTCAAATTCTTTTTTATGAATTTTAAAGCAAAGTAGATATTACGTTCTACCGCCTTCTCGCTAATATCAAGTTGTTCTGCTATTTCTTTGTTTGTCATTTGTTGTTTCCTGCTCATGATAAAAACCTCTTGTTGTCGTGGTGGAAGTAAAGAAACTAATTTCCATATATATTCCAGTAGATCCTTAACTTCGAGCGTCTCATCAGATATAGCAATTTTCTCAGCAACCTCAAGAGCAGTAATTTTCATCGTTACCTTATTCAGACTTTTGCGGAAGTAATCAAAAATTGTGTTACGAGTCATAATAAAGAGTAATCCGTCTATGTCTTTGTTTTCGTTGATTGATGCACGCGATTCCCATAATTTGATAAAAACCTCTTGTACTGCCTCTTTTATTTCCTCGTCGTCATTCAGATAAATCTCTGAAAATCTGTATACTTTCCGCCAATAATGATCATATACAAAGGTAAATGAGGTTTCGTCTCCTTGTTTTAATTTTGCTAAAACAGATGTTTTCTCCATTACGTGCATAATTATAATTGTTTTGCAAAGATAAGAAAAAAAGGACTGGTTAGCGTTCTAAAGAACTGCTTTCTGATTTTTCGAAAAAAAGTTCAATGCAATGTAGGGATAGACATAAAAGTTTCGTATTTAATATTAGAGACGCTTGTTTTATAATGAAAATGAAAAATGTGAAAAAGATAGATATGAATAAGAAACTATATGAACAAATCAAAGCTTTATTAGCAGACAAACTGGATGAAAAAGAACAAAAGGAACTATTTCATCATCGAGAGTTTGAAGAAAGAATGCACCTGCAATGGAATATGGATCGACAAAAAGAACTTGACGATGAAGTAGGGCGAAAGATGTGGAAAATGGTAAGACAGAAATGTCTGGATTGCCGACAACAGAAAAAGCATGTTTATATACCATATTGGCTATCTGTAGCTGCCGTAGCTCTTGTTTTGCTACTTGGAGCAACTTGGATGTATTTCTCCGGAAATAAGGTAAATGAGGCGAAAGATGCTTTTGTAGAAGTTGTATCAAAAGAAGGGCGTCTATATATGCTGCCTGATAGTTCACGAGTTTGGATGCATCCGGGAAGTTCTATCCGTTATCCGGAGAATTTTGTTCAGAATAGAAAAGTGTGGTTGAAAGGAAATTCCCATTTTGATGTTTATAAACAGGATGGCAAACATTTTATCGTATACATTGATAGGGCTTTTGTAGAAGTAAAAGGTACTTCTTTTTTAATTAATCAGGAACAGGCAAATATTTCTAAAGTCACTTTGTTTAGTGGTAAAGTCGATTTTACGATAGTAGGTACTGAGCATACTATTGAGATGAAACCTTCGCAAGAATTGACCTTCAACGCGGAGAAGGCAAGCGTGAAAGTGGATGAAATGCAAGGAGTGAAATGGAAAGATGGTAATTATGAATTTACAAATGTTGATTTAAGTTCATGGATTGAGATTGTAGGAAGAATATATAATGTAAAAATATCATTGGAACACGGACAGGCAACCAAGAATCTGTTAAACGGGCGTCTACGTTATAATGAGTCATTGGAAGAAGCTATTGAAAAAATGTGCTTCAGTACAGGGTGGCGATATAGAAAGGAAAATGGAGAATATATCATATTCCGTTAAAGGTATACTATAGTATGTTTGTATAATTTTTTAATGTTAATCTTTTAATTATTTAGTATGGAAGAAAAGCAACAGCATGGCAGGTGGAAGTACCTCATGTGCATTTGGTTTGGAATCTTTTGTTTCCCATTGATTGCAATAGCAGCACAGGGAGTCATAAAGGTGAAAGGGTATTTTAGTGAAGTACAAGCTATCCGTCAGATCGAAAAAAACAGTAATTATGTGTTTTTTTACGATGCAGCAGATTTGGATGAAGTAAAGCGCAAAAACATTGACTGCCAAGGTACGATTGAAAAAGTATTGTCAGTTGTATTTGAAGGGAGTAATGTTAACTATTTAGTCCGGGGAGACGAAGTTGTACTGAAAGTGAATAAACAGAGTGTACAGCAGAAAGGAGAGAAAAGAGTCGTCACAGGTGTGGTTACAGACGCCATAGACGGCGAGCCGTTGGTAGGTGTGAACATTGTTGTGAAAGGTCAGAAAAGTGGAACTATCACGGATTTGAATGGTAGATATTCTATTTCTGTGAGCGGAGACAAAGCCGTACTGGTCTTCTCGTACATCGGTTACCAGAAACGTGAAGCTCCGGTAGAAGATTTAGGGGTGGTTAATGTCACGATGTCCGGAGAACAGCAGACGTTGAACGAGGTCGTTGTTGTAGGTTCCGGAGTACAAAAGAAAGTGAGTGTGACAGGGGCTATTACAAATGTGAAAGGAGATATTTTACGAATGCCGACTTCACAATTAAGTACTTCGTTTGCCGGTAAGCTGGCAGGTGTGATTGCTACCACTAAAACAGGAGAGCCGGGTTCCGGGGCTGATTTTTATATTCGCGGTATTTCTACTTTTGGCGGGCGTACAACACCGCTTATATTATTGGACGATGTAGAAATTTCAGTATCTGATCTGAACTATGTGCCGGCGGAAAATATCGAGAGTTTCTCCATCTTAAAAGATGCTTCTGCAACTGCAATTTATGGTGCACGCGGTGCAAATGGTGTAATGATAATCTCTACAAAGGGAGGTGATTACAATATGAAGACGAAGGTTAATGTTAGTGCGGAGAACTCTTTCAATATCATGTCCGATTTTCCTGAGTTTGTAGATGGTCCCAGATATATGGAACTTTACAATGAAGCTGACCTGTCGAGAAATCCGAATAAATCGAAAGATCAATTATTGTATTCGGACAGACGGATCCAGTTGACCCGTGACGGGGTAAATCCTTATGTATATCCGAATGTGGATTGGCAGGATGTCATTTTCAAAAAGATGACAATGACGCAGCGTGCCAATATCAATGTATCGGGAGGAGGTACAAAAGTGAAGTATTATATGAGCTTGAATGTCAGCCACGATAGTGGTTTGCTGAATACGGAGAAAGCTTATTCGTGGAACAATAATATTAATATCATGAATTATACGTTCCAGAATAATATCTCCTATAAGTTGACCCCCACAACGACAATCAGGATGAATATGAATGCTCAGATCCGTCAGAACAAAGGGCCTAATATCAATAGTGCTGATTTGTTTAAAATGATTCTGACGACTACTCCGGTAACTTTCCCTGCAACTTATCCTGCGCAACCGGGTGATACGTATATCCGCTATGGATCTGATTATCAGAGTTCGGACTATCTCTATCCTAATCCTTATGCGCAGATGATGACTTCTTATAAGGAGCAGAATGCGAATACATTGAATACAGTCATTAAAGTGGAGCAGGATTTTGGGTTTGTAACAAAAGGATTGAAGGCAAATATCTGGGTAAACTTTAAAAACTGGTCCAGCAGTTCCTACAATCGTTCCATTACTCCTTATCTTTTCAGAGCTGTGGGATACAGTGAAGATAGTCCGTTGGAATATGACTTGGAACGTATTCAGGAAGGTGCAGACTATATAGCACAGTCGGATATTGCCAGAAGTTCGGATCAGACATTTGAATTTCAGGGAAATATCAGTTATAATCGTCAATTTGGTTTGCACAATGTCGGAGGTATGTTGATGTACCGGCAAAGGGAATACAGAAGTGATGTGCTTCCTAATCGTAATCAAGGAGTCTCAGGACGTTTCACATATGATTACGGACAACGTTATCTGGCTGAAATCAACTTCGGTTATAACGGTACGGAACGTCTTGCCAAGAAGAAGCGTTTCGGTTTCTTCCCGGCAATGTCTTTAGGATGGGTTATCAGTAATGAGAAGTTCTTTGAACCTTTGAAAAATGCGGTGAATAACCTGAAAGTGAGAGCCTCTTATGGATTGGTAGGTAGCGATGATCTGGCACAAGCGGGCGGAAGCTATTATTTATATATTGATAAGCTGACGGATAATAAATTGGATCAGATAAAGTGGACATTTGGAGAGAGTATGAATCACACATTGGGAGGTCCGGAGATTGCCTATTATGCAAATCTGGATGCTGTGTGGGAAAAAGCGAAGAAATTTGATATTGGCGTAGATATGACTTTGTTTGACCACTGGAATATAACAATAGACTATTTCTATGACAAACGTTACGATATATTTATGGAACGTCAGTCTTGGCCTAATTCTTTGGGTTATGGTAAAGCAAAACCTTGGGGAAATGTCGGTAAAATGGATAATAAGGGTGTGGAATTCAGCCTTAATTATCATAAGAATTTCTCTAAAGATTTGGGGGCTAGTTTTCAGGCTAACCTGACATATAATAAAAATAAGTTGGTTTATAAAGACGAACCGGATTATCCTACTATTTGGAAGTCGGAAACAGGAAAACCATATTCCAGATTGACCGGATATATTTCGGAAGGACTGTTCCAGAGCCAGGAGGAGATAGACAACAGCCCGGAACAGATGGTAGGAAATAGCACTCCGAAGGTCGGTGATATCAAATACCGTGATTTGAATGGTGATGGAAAAATAACGGAAGACGACCAATGTATGATTTCCAAGTACGGTTCTGTTCCACGTTTGCAATATGGTTTCGGTGGTACCGTTAATTATAAAAAATTCGACTTTGGTATTTTCTTCAGTGGTTCTGCATTGCGTTCCATTCTGATCAATGGTTTGGACCCCTTCCTTGAAGGGAATCGTATACCG
The DNA here is from genome assembly GCF_001915455.1 of Bacteroides sp. 43_46. NCBI lineage: Bacteria > Pseudomonadati > Bacteroidota > Bacteroidia > Bacteroidales > Bacteroidaceae > Bacteroides > Bacteroides sp. 43_46. The sequence continues at coordinate 9,972 of NZ_MNQN01000128.1, forward strand.
AATAAGAATGTGTTGAAATTTATTGCAGATAATCACTGGTCGGTAGATAATCCGAATCCGAATGCCGAATATCCGCGTTTGGGATTGACGACCGGTGATATAGGTAATAATACGGTCAACAGTACTTATTGGTTGCGTAATGGTTCTTTCCTGCGTCTGAAGAATTTGGAAATCGGTTATAAAATTCCGTATGGGCGTATTTATGTCAGTGGTGCGAATCTGCTTCGTTTCAGCCCGTTTGATTTGTGGGATCCGGAATTGAGCAGTTGGAATAGCTATCCGTTGCAACGTACGGTCAATGTAGGTTTACAACTTAATTTCTAATAATCTAAATCATAGAAGATATGAATATTTTGAAAAATATAGTTCGAGTGGGTCTGATTGTGACTGCTCTTTCATTTAATTTAGTTTCTTGTGATTATCTGGATGTAGTTCCGCCTGAACAAGCAGGGCTACAGGATGCCACAAAGACCCGGAGAAGTACTTTAGGATTTCTGTTCACTTGTTATGCAGGACTTCAGGAAGATGATTCTCCTATTGGTCACACAAGTGCTCTTAATGGTTCCACAGATGAGTTTGCACTGCCGATAGAATGGCGGAATGATAGTGGAGCTTTTTGGGATGATTATGCATATAATTTAGTCTCGGCAGCCAATCCGGATGGACTTTGGGATAATTATTATAAGTATATTGGTCAATGCTATCTTTTTTTACGTCAAGTCGAAAATAATCCCGGTGAAACCTTATTGCAGGAATGGTTACCGGGTGAAAAAGAACAGTGGTTGGCCGAAGCTCATTTTTTAATTGCTTATTATCATTTTGCATTACTGAGAAAATACGGTCCTATACCTGTTATTACGGAATATGTACCTCAGAGTACTCCCTCTTCCGAGTTTGGTGGAAGATGTCATTATGATTATTGTGTTAACTGGATTGCATATCAACTTGATCTGGCAGCACAGAATTTGCCGCCGACCCGTGAGGGAACAGAATGGGGACGTGCTACTTCTACGATGGCTAAAGCTTTGAAAGCTCGTGTACTGATGTATGCTGCTTCTCCTCTTTGGAATGGTCAATTCCCTTTTTCTTCATGGAAGAATAAAGTGAATACTCCCGGGGATAAAGACTTTTTTGTAGGTGATGATGCTAAATATAAAGAATCTATCGGACGGGATGATTATGGCATTGAACTGGTAAGCAGTAGTTATAATGAGAAAAAATGGGAAAGAGCGATGGAGGCCTGTCAGAAGGCGTTGGATTTTGCGCTTAATGAGGGTGGATGCCGTCTTTATGGAACGGAAGCTTCTGATATGACATTGTATCAGACAGAACTGGGAAATAATGATAAGTGGTTACCTTATGTGCCGGGAAAGGAGGATAATAATATCCAGGAGAACAGAGAGTTCAAAGAAAGAGTAATGATGCTTCGTTATATGGTTGCTTCCCGCTATCCGCATAATAAGGAATTAATCTGGGGGCTAACCGGTAAGAATATTAATTCAAGAATACAGGGACGTATACCGGCGCATATATTCCAAACAGGCAATAAGACTTCTTGGGCAGGGGGATTTTCAGCTATTTCTCCGACGCTATATACCATTGAACATTTCTATACGGAAGATGGTGTGTTGCCTGAAGAGGCCGCTTCAACAGGCGATTTTGCTTCAAGAGCAGAATGGTTCCAAAAAGCAGGAATAGCAGGAAACAATAGAGAGGATATTATTAAACTTTGTGTGAACCGTGAACCGCGTTTTTACGCATGGATGGCGTTCGATGGTGGTGATTACGGTTCAAAGTTGTTGAAGGCCAGCAGTGGCGATGCAGGTTCGCCATGCGTTTTGAACATGAAGACTGCTGCAGGACATGGATACGACCTTACCAGAAGTCCGCGTAACTATAATGTTACAGGATTTATGACCCAGAAATATGTAAATCCGACAGCTCAATTTGTATTCGATGGTGGAGCTTTCCAGGCTGGAGATACCAAACCGATACCTCTTATACGTTTGGCAGAATTGTATCTGAATCTGGCGGAATGTCAGGCGAACGTAGGTGGTGCCAATCTGGCAAATGCTTTAGCCAACTTGAAGGAGGTTCGTGACCGTGCCGGTGTTCCCACGACTACGACTGTACCGGAACAGAGTAAATTAATTGAAATGATTCATAATGAGCGATTTATTGAGTTCTGGAATGAAGGCCATCGTTATCATGATGTGCGTCGTTGGGCGGAAGGTCAGAAATACTTTGGTGCTAAACGTGAGGGGTTGAACGCAATGGTGAAAGATGTACCGTTTGAAAAATTTAATGTAAGGACTACTATTGACCAGCCTTTCAGATGGAACGACCGTTTATATCTGGCTCCTATTCAGAATGCCGAAGTGTATAAAAACCCGCAAATGGTTCAGGCATACGGTTACTAATTGTATTATGAATTTAAAAAGCAAATTTATGAAGAAAAGTTTATTTATACCATTATTATGCGGATTGTCATTTGTCTATACGGCATGCGATGAATATGATGATACATATCCGAAAGAATATCATAAGATCTTGTCTTTGAAGCAAACCGGAGAAGAAAGTAAAATTCTTTATAATACCGGTCAGGATGCTTCTTTTGATATAACAATCATGAAGACCGGATGTGATCCGTCATTAACGGCTCAGGCTCAATTGACCGTATTGTCGGATGAAGCATTGAAGGAATACAATGAAAATTATACTATTTTGCCTTCAAATACCTATTCTATAGATGGCAGCGAGTTGATTTTTCAGTCCGATGAGAGATATAAAATGTCCAAAGTGGTGATGAAAACGAGTGCAATTCAAGCCTTGGTAGAACTTCCGGAAAATGCTGATAAGACTTTTGTGTTGCCCATTTCACTGGTTAGTGCTACGGATTCTGTAAATTCTATGAATAATCTCTATGTCATGAAGCCTGTGATTACCACTCCGAAGCTGGAATTTAAAGTCTCTGAGGAAGAATGTGTCCAAGGGTTTATAAATAGTTCGGATCCTGTTTTATTTACTATACCTATGGGGTTAGAGATAGACAACCAATGGGATTTCACGGCTAAGGTAGAAGTTGTGAATAACGATGGAAAGGAAGGATACTTGTCTTCTAGCTCAGTAACGCTGGAAAATGATGGTCTGGTAACGTTTGAGCCGGGAAAAGAAGCTTCATTGAAGGTGTCGGTATCGGCAGGAAGCGGTGATGATTTGACAAATCTGGTTGTAGGAGGACGAGTGGCTATTAAAATTACCGAAATAGAAGGAATTAATTTTGATTTTGATAGTCGGGAGTTTAATCTGACAGTGACGGGTAAGGAATATGAGTATAATAACAAAGGGTTGGATGCTTCTATGTTGAGTTTCAATTTCCCCGATTTTGTAGGTAATACAACTGCTGCGAGTTTGTTTGATAAAGATCCTGCAACGTATGTGCAGACTCCATTCCCTAATAGGAACTTTGTTGATACCGGCGGCACTAATCCTTATCTCCAATTGCAACTTCCGGAAGGAGTTACAGATTTTGCCATCTCATGGACACAGTGTTTACAAAATGAAGTCTCTTTATTGAGAGGATTTGATGTACTTTGGTCTGTTGATGGTACATTTGAGGATATTCCTAATGCTCGAAAGTCATATAGTGTGGCTGATTTGAGCGCGGCAGGCGCGGTTAGCTTGGGAGCTTCTTTCACAACATCAGCTTGCCATTGTGATACCCCGGTTAAGTTTATACGTATAGTACAAACTTGGAATTGTGAGAGTACCACTGATGCAGGTGGAAGGTGGCAATTCCGATTGGCTGAACTTAAATTGTACGGAGTATCCATTAAATAAGATATATATCTGAAAAATAACTTTATCCGTTGGTTGGTTTGAGTATAAAAGGATTCCGGCCAACGGATTTTTTATCAGTTAAATCTAATATTATTTATTATGGTAAATTTCTTGAAGACACACTTTGGTACCATGTTGACAGTGTTATGCGTCCTGTTACTTTTTACTGCTTGCAGTGACGATGAAGAGGTGATAGATCCCTTTCTAAAAACAGACTTGATTGGTGAAACAATCAATTTGGGTTCGGATGCCGTAGAAGCATTTGACGTGAAAGTAATAACGAACCGGAGAGACTGGGAAATTGCTTCTTTAGGAGTTGTTCAATGGTGTAATTACGAAATCATTCCGGATGGAGAAAATGCTATCATTCGTTTTTCCGTTGCCGAGAATGAGGAAGCCACGCAACGTGAGACAGAATACCGGTTAACGGCACCGGGTTGCCAGCCTTTGAAAATAAAAATTGTTCAATTAGGAACAGAATATGCGATTCTTTTTGATCAGTCCACCCCTAGGAAAGTAACACAGGAGGGTGAAGAATTTTTGTTGACTGTAACTTCTAATGTCGCTAATGAACCTACGATAGAGGCTGATATGGAAGGCTGGGTTGAAATAATAGAACAACCGATAGTGACAAGAACTTTTTCAGACAAGATTTTTAAGGTTACAGTACATAAGAACATCACGTTTCAGAATCGCACGGGGCATATTAAATTTGTCTCAACTGCGTTAAAAGACCCCGTAGTTTTTACTATCATTCAGGAGAAAGCCTCCACTGAAGGTATGGGTGATACGAAATTGAAGGTAAAAAGCGCGGAACTTATAGAAGGCAATGTTTACGGCAATCAGGATGTCAGTAAAACTATTGATGGAGACTATTCGACAAATTATAGTAGTGCCTCACTAGGTTCGCCGGAAGCCAATAGAGGACATTCTATTATCATTGAATATACATTGGAACAGCCCGAAAACATAGGTTATGTTCGTTTGATGCAACGTTCGAACAATGATAAAAATTCTCTTTTTGCCAGTGGAGGTGTTTCGGTTTTGAAAGAAGGCGAAACTACTTGGAATGAGGAAATCGGTTTTGTAGCCGCACAAACGGCGGGAGCGGCTGTTGATATTAGTGTTAATAGCCTTCAAGTGAGTAAAGTGCGTGTACGTATCGATCGGATGACGCCCGGAATTGATAACGTCAATGTGGCTCTGGCCGAGTTTGAGTGTTATCAGTATTCGGATAATACAAATGACATTTTGGAAGCGCAAAAGTTCTTTACGGACGAGACCTATTCGGAATTAAAGGGTACAGTGACTTCAGAAAGCCTTAAGGAGATCAAGACCGCCGTTATTTATCAATTAGCGAAAGAGTTGCTGGAAGGGAAATACGATAAAAAATTTCGTTTTAGTACCTACCATTCTTGCAAGAGTCCTGAAATAGTGGCAGAAGAACTGACTATAGGCTCAAGAAGCATATATGATAATCCGACGGGAATCTATTTTACGCAGGGAGAGCCGGTGCTGGTTTTCGTTATGTACAAAGGAGCAAGCAATACCCCGCTGAGTCTTGCCATTGCCGATTATAGGGAAGGTGGAAAGAAAAGCGTGATCTCCTTGCGGGGAGGTTTGAATGTGATTACTCCGGCAAATTCGGGTAATGGCTATATTCAATATTGGACGAGAGATGATGCCGGAGATACAGATGTCGATATTCATTTTTGTTTCGGTAAACAGATTGGCTATTGGGATGTAAGACGTGGTGATACGGATGCCACTTGGCCGGAAATATTGGAGAGGGCTAAGAGAAGTGCGGTGGATATTCCGAATGCGATGATGGATATTCTGGGACAAAGAGTACACTTGCAGAATACGGTGAATGCCTTTGCCAAATGTGCGCCAAACGCAATTCAGGCAGTAGTCGATATGCACGACCGTATGTTGGATTTTGAATATTTGATGATGGGACTGGTGAAAAACAATGCTGTGCCTGCTAACCGCTTTTTTGGCGTCCGTTCTTGGGGAGGAAGTCCTAACTGGAACGGAGTATGTGCCAATTATCCCAACACGGAAGATGCGATGTTGGTTCCGAAGGTCTTTTATAGAAAGAATAATGTATGGGTTTTCGGACATGAGTTTGGGCATGGCAACCAGGTTGCCCAGATGAAAGGCAATGGTTGGACGGAAGTGACCAATAATCTTTACTGTTCATTTGCTCAGTATATGATGAGAAACGATCCGTTGAGTGAAGGCTATCTGAGACTGGAACATGAATCCTTCAAGCGTCCGGGAGCACGTTCGGCTTTGGCGGGCGGGCGTATAAATGCTTTCTTGAACGAAGCTTTGGTTGCCCATAAATCGTACTTCATGCAAGTGGCAACTATTTCCACCGACAAACCGGGCGTATGGGAATCTGATCCGTTTGTGAAATTAATCCCTTTATGGCAAATGACTATGTATTTTATGGCAGCGGATATAAAACCTGATTTTTGGCCTGATGTGCATTGGGCGGCTATCCATGATAATGACAAGAGTTACTCTCCGGGGCGGAGGTATGTGAATTTCATGAAACGTGCTATTGACGCTTCGGGACTGAATCTTTGCGGATTCTTCGAGGGTATGGGGCTGCTGAAAGTATTTGATAATGTGAAGGTGGATGACTACACGGTTGCTACCATAAATATAACGCAGGAAATGGTAGATGAAGTGAAAGCTTACGGAGAAGGAAAACCATTGCCTTCAGGCGGTATGCAATACATCTCGGCCAACAGCGTGGAAGCATTCAAGAGCAAAAGTAACGTAGAAGGAACATTTAATTCCGGGATTACCAAAGGAACTGATTATGTCACGGTAGACCATGCTATATGGAAGAATGTAGTTGCTTTTGAAACATATAAAGGCAAAGAACTGACTGATATTTGTATAGTCGGTACTGGTGACGTGACTAATAAGACAACTCGTGTGGATTATCCTACCGGAGCGACTCGGATTGAGGCGGTAGGTTGGGATGGAAGCCGGACTTTGGTGACCGGCAGTAGATAAAAAAGAGAAAAGCCTTCGATCAATCAGGATAATAACTTAACACATACACTAATCATATGAGCTACTGTTTTAATATTCAAGTAGAGATGCGGAAAAGCATTCTTACTTGAATATTAAAACAGAGCTCTATTTTTAGAATACAGGCATTTGCCAGATGAACCCTACTGAAACCCGGTTGGTACTGTAATTCTCCTGTCCCAGCACCTTGGCGCGGGAAGTGAAATCGTAGGACCGTCCTACATACGTGACGAAGAAATGCAGGTTGGTTTCCATTGGATAAAACTCGATACCGGCAAGGTATCCCCATGAAGTGCTGTAATTCCCCTTCTCTATTCCTTCGGACGCCTTCGTAACCGAAGCCGTTTCATACATACCTTTCACGAAAGCGTTCCATTTCGGCAGGAACCGGTAATTACATTTGGCAACTACGGACAGATAACCCGCATCGAATGCATTATGTCCGCCCGGACGGCCGACAATGTTCGTGATAATGCCTTTCCGGTCAATATCTTCCTTTGAATACATGAAGTCGATGAACGCGTTCCATTTGCCGAGATTCAGCTCGTTTCCCACTGCATAATAGTACATATTATGACTTTTGGCTTCGTTCATGACGGAAGCCGACCAACGGGTTTTGAATACATTATTGAAATTACCGTTCCAGTTCAGCGTGTAAACTAGCGGCATTTTGCCCGACTTCAAATCGGGGATATTCCCTTCGGCGTCTTCCGTGATTCCGTACGTACTGTCGAAAGAACTGTTGCGGCTGTTCAATATCTGTAAGTTCAGCTGCTGATCGGGCGTGATATTATAACCGACATTCAATCCCGTCATAAAATTGCTCATATAATCAATCATGTCGCAGTATTGGTAGACATCAATCGGGTTCAGGTCGAACTCGAAACCACCGTATGCGGCACATTGTTTTCCGGCAAAAAGACTGAATTGGTCGTTTAACTGAATTCCGATACCGGCGTAGTCGATAGAAGTCGGCAGATTGTCAATCATGCCGTTGGCATCATTCGAGCGGTTGAGGCGCTGGCGGTAACGGTATGACAGCCAGTTGTTGATATTCCCTTTCGCTTCGATGCGGAGCTGGTGCATATTAAAATCACCTTCCTGAAATCCATCCCGGAAGTGGGCGTCAAAACTACCTTGCATATTCAGGTATAAATTGAACTTATCCGTCTTTTTCTTTACGTTCGTCAGCTCTTCGAACAGGGGAGTATCGGGGGAGAACTTGTCCTTCTTTTCCGCATTTTGCGCATAGACTCCTCCTATGCTGCCCGCAAGGAGCAGCATAAAAATCAAATTTTTCATAAGTCAGTCCGGTTTTTAGTATTCGTTAAAGTACTGTTGAATTAGCTTCCAGTCCGTGGTCTTGGTAAGAGCGAGCATCAACAATACGCGCGACTTTTGCGGATTCAATTCCTGTGAAGCGACAAACTGATACTTGGCATCATCCACTTCCGCGTCAAGCGTGGTAGGACCTGTCGGGACACGGGAAGAACGAACCACCAGGATACCTTTTCTACGTGCGTCGGTCAGTACCGGGAAGATATTCTTGTGGATATTTCCGTTTCCTACTCCGGCATGGATGATTCCTTTGTATCCGTGTGTCAGTAGCGGAGTCACCATATCTGCCTCGATGTTGGAGTAGCTATATACGATACCGACTTTAGGCAATGAAGTGAGGTGAGTCACATCAAATACGGATTGAGTGGTATGTTTCTTCAGTGTCACCTGGTTATAGAAAACCTGCCCGTTCAGCACATAACCCAGTGCGCCGGAGTTGGGGGCCTGGAAAGTCTGTACGTCGACGGTATTCATTTTCACGGTACTTTCCGCTCCGAGGATCAGGCCGTTCATGGCAACCAGCACACCTTTATCTTTAGATTCCTTGGCGGCGGCAGTGACTACGGCATTGTAAAGATTCAACGGGCCGTCGGCACTTAGCGCGGTAGACGGACGCATGGCACCTACCAGCACGACAGGTTTGTCACTCTTGACAGTCAGGTTCAGGAAGTAAGCAGTTTCTTCCATCGTGTCCGTTCCGTGAGTGATAACGATTCCGTCGATATCCGGACGTTTCAGCAGCTCGTTGATTTTCTTGGCAAGTGTCAGCCAGACTTCGTCGTTCATGTCCTGCGAACCGATTCTCACAATCTGCTCGCCTGTCACGTTGGCGATATCCTTTATTTCGGGCACTGCATCAAGCAATGCGCCGATAGCAACCTGTCCTGCTGTGTAGCTGGTTCCGGTGGCGGAGCTTCCTGTACCCGCAATAGTTCCTCCGGTGGCAAGGATATGAATATTCGGTTTTGCGGCAAAAGCCATTGCAACGGTACATAGTAGTGCGACTACTACCAGACCAAATCTCTTGAATTGTTTCATAACTGAATGATGTTTAGGTTAATAATATATAGTTAGAATATTTGTATAAAGAGCAATCCCAAAGCAATCGCCACGACCGTAGACACCAGTCCGGGCATCATGAACGAATGATTCAACACATATTTACCGATTTTTGTTGTCCCCGTCCGGTCGAAATTTATGGCGGCCACTACGGTAGGGTAGTTCGGAATAAAGAAATATCCGTTTACTGCCGGGAACAGGGCAATCAGCATATAAGGCGAAATGCCCAACGCAATCCCAAGCGGCACCAATGCCCGCACGGTGGCTGCCTGGCTATATAGCAGGATGGACATCACGAACAGGGCGATACCGAACAACCACGGCATCTGACGGACAATTCCCTCAATAGAGAAAGTAAGCTGTGCCATATTCCCCTGAAGAAAAGTATCTCCCATCCAGGCGATACCGAAGATGGCGATGACAGCTTGCATCCCGGCCGGGAATACAGAACCCTGCGTTGCCTTGATACCGTCCGTCCGGGTCACTATCAGGATAATGGCGGCAGCCGATAACATGACAATTTCGATGATAGAGGACATTCCCAATGTAATTATCTCTCCGTCGATAAGGAAGCTGGGACGCATCCCTTCGAAAGAACCGAAAAGGACGATGAAGGCAGTCGCCAATATAAAAATGATAACGGAAAGCATGGCGGAACGTTTGTTCTTTACGTCTTGAATCTCCACCTTCTTGTTATTGAAGAGACCTTCTTTCAGGCGTTTCTGATATTCGGGGTCTTCCACCAGTTCTTTGCCGACTTTCATGGAGAATAATGCGCCTACCAACACTCCCACTATTGTAGCGGGAATTGTGATTTTAAGGATGTCGAACAGAGTGATGTCAAAACCGGCCAATAGTCCGAGTAACGCAACGGTAGCGGCGGAAATAGGACTTGCCGTAATAGCCTGCTGGGAAGCGATCACCGCAATGCCGAGCGGACGTTCCGGACGAATCTTGGTTTCGGTGGCGACTTCTGCAATGACCGGCAGTACGGAATAGGCCACGTGCCCCGTTCCTGCAACGAACGTGAAAAGGTAAGTCACCAACGGGCTCAACAGTGTGACGTGTGACGGGTTTTTACGGAGCAAATGTTCTGCCAGTTTCACCATATAATCCAGTCCTCCGGCGGCTTGCATACAGGAAGCTGCCGAGATAACGGCGGCAATCATCAACATGACGTCGATAGGAGGGGCGGTAGGTTGTAAACCAAAAACGAACGTGAGTATCGCCAATCCGACGCCTCCCATAACACCGAGCCCGATACCTCCCAGGCGTGCGCCAATAATAATGGCTGTCAGAACAAATGCTAATTGTAATATCATAGGTTGTTGTTTTAAGTTCGAAACAAAGATAAGTGATTTCTCTCTTTGTATTTTCTTTTTCTTGTATTAACAACAAAAAAGTTATTGAATAGTTTTTGCATATTTATTAAAACAATAACCTTTCTCGTTGGTTATATAAGTACTAACCAAAATGTTATTGTTATAAAACAACCGATATGGAACAGAATTTATCAAAAAAAACTCGTACAGAAAGCGACTTGATAGGTAGTCGTGAAGTGCCGGAAAGTGCACTGTACGGAGTGCAGACACTCCGTGGTATTGAAAACTTTCGCATCAGTAAGTTTCACTTGAATGAATATCCTCTGTTTATTCAGGCATTAGCTATTACAAAAATGGGAGCTGCCGTTGCCAATCGCGAACTGGACTTGTTGACGGAAGAACAGGCGGACGCTATCTTGAAGGCCTGTAAAGAAATACTGGAAGGGAAACATCACGACCAGTTCCCGGTAGACATGATTCAGGGAGGCGCGGGTACTACTACGAATATGAACGCCAACGAAGTGATTGCCAACCGTGCGTTGGAATTAATGGGACATCAGCGAGGGGAGTATCAATACTGTTCGCCCAACGATCATGTGAACCGTTCGCAGTCTACCAATGACGCTTATCCTACCGCCATTCACATCGGACTGTACTACACCCACCTCAAACTGGTAAAACATTTTGAGGTACTGATTGAATCTTTCCGCAAGAAAGCAACAGAATTTGCCCATGTCATCAAAATGGGGCGTACCCAACTGGAAGACGCCGTACCGATGACACTCGGACAGACTTTCAACGGCTTTGCAAGCATTCTCCGGCATGAAGTGAAGAACCTCGATTTTGCCGCACAGGATTTTCTGACAGTCAATATGGGTGCTACGGCTATTGGAACCGGAATCACCGCCGAACCGGAATATGCCGAAAAGTGTATCGCCGCTTTGCGTAAGATAACGGGACTGGATATAAAACTGGCGGATGATCTGGTGGGGGCCACCTCGGATACTTCCTGCATGGTAGGCTATTCGGCTGCGATGAGGCGTGTGGCTGTCAAGATGAATAAGATATGTAATGACTTGCGTTTGCTGGCTTCCGGCCCGCGTTGCGGATTGGGAGAAATCAATCTGCCCGCCATGCAGCCCGGCTCTTCCATTATGCCGGGAAAGGTGAATCCTGTCATTCCCGAAGTGATGAATCAGGTAGCCTACAAAGTGATAGGAAACGACCTTTGTGTGGCAATGAGCGGTGAAGCCGCCCAAATGGAACTGAACGCAATGGAGCCCGTAATGGCGCAGTGCTGTTTCGAGTCTGCCGATTTATTGATGAACGGGTTCGATACTTTGCGTACTTTATGTATCGACGGTATCACGGCGAATGAGGATAAATGCCGCAGAGATGTGCACAACAGTATCGGAGTAGTGACCGCACTGAATCCGGTAATCGGCTACAAGCATTCTACAAAAATAGCCAAAGAAGCGTTGGAAACAGGAAAGGGAGTTTATGAACTTGTCCTTGAACATGACATCCTTTCCAAAGAAGACCTGGACACTATCCTCGAACCGGAAAATATGATAAAACCGGTGAAACTGGATATTCATCCGAACCATTGATTGATGTGATAGTAAGTGGAATTTGATTCAATAGGTAAGTCGCCGGGCAGATGTCATATCTGTGCCGGCGACTTTCATTATTTCTTACTTTTTCCCCTCTCGGGAATAATTGCTAACTTATCCGGCAAAATGGTTATTGCTTATCCCTCCGGAAGTAACGACCTTTGCATTATCATTTAAAGATGAACCTGGCAAGGTCTAATCAGAACCAATTAAAAGTATATAGATATGAATGCATTTGATGTTATTATTATCGGTTTCGGTAAGGGCGGAAAGACCCTTGCGGCAGAGTTTGCAAAGCGTGGGCAGAAGGTTGCCATTATTGAACGTTCGGACAAGATGTACGGGGGAACGTGTATTAATATAGGGTGTATTCCCACAAAGACATTGGTGCATCAGGCAAAAATGGCTTCGGCTCTGAAGGACGCCACATTTGAAGAAAGAAGTGAGTTCTACCGGAATGCTGTCTCTGTGAAGGAGTCCGTGACAAGTGCATTGCGAAACAAGAATTACCATAATCTGGCGGATAACCCCAATGTGACCGTCTATACGGGCATAGGTTCTTTTGTTTCCGCCGATGTGGTTGCTGTCCGCACGGCTACGGAAGAAATACGGTTGACATCAAAGCAGATCATTATCAATACGGGAGCGGAAACGGTGATTCCTCCTATTGAGGGAGTTGCGGGTAATCCGTTTGTCTATACCAGCACCTCGATTATGGAACTGGCCGACCTTCCCCGTCGTCTGGTCATTATCGGCGGCGGTTATATCGGTTTGGAGTTTGCGTCTATGTATGCTTCGTTCGGTTCGCAGGTGACGGTGCTCGAAAGTTATCCGGAACTGATAGCCCGTGAGGACCGCGATATTGCTGCAAGCGTAAAAGAGACATTGGAGAAGAAAGGTATTGTTTTCCGGATGAACGCCAAGGTGCAGTCGGTGAATCGTGTTGAAGATAAAGCAATCGTCACTTTCGCCGATTCGCAGACTAACGAGGTGTTTGTGCTTGAAGCCGACGCGGTGTTGCTGGCCACCGGACGGCGGCCTAACACGAAAGACTTGAATCTGGAAGTGGCCGGAGTAGAGGTGGATGTGCGTGGAGCTATCATTGTCGATGAATACCTGAAAACGACTAATCCGAATATACGCGCCGTAGGCGATGTGAAAGGCGGATTGCAATTTACTTATATCTCATTGGATGATTACCGGATTGTCCGTGAAGACTTATTCGGTGATAAAGAACGGCGGACGGGCGACCGTAATCCGGTCAGTTACTCTGTCTTTATCGACCCGCCATTGTCCCGTATCGGTCTGAATGAAGAGGAAGCCCGCTGGCAGAATCGGGATATTATTGTGAAGAAGTTACCCGTTATGGCAATACCGAGAGCCAAGACATTGGGAGAAACGGACGGCCTGTTGAAAGCTATCATTGATAAGAATACGGGAAAAATATTAGGCTGTGTATTGTTTGCCCCCGATTCCGGCGAGGTAATCAACACGGTTGCTGTCGCCATGAAGACAGGGCAGGATTATACTTTTCTGCGTGATTTCATCTTTACTCACCCCAGTATGAGTGAAGCATTAAATGATTTGTTCTCATAATAGCAAGAGGCTATCTAAAAGTCGGTAGTAACTCCATTCTCCTCCTTCGGGAAGGAGGAGTCCCCGTAGGGGGAGGTGGTAGGTGAATGCGTAAGTCGGTTATTATCAGCATTGTGTGTCCACCTACCACCCCGGCTTTCAGCCACCCCTCCTTCCCGAAGGAAGGGAATGGAGATACTACCGACTTGCTAAATTACCACCAAATTTGCAGAAGTACGCCTCTCCTTCCTTATTAGCCAATATATAATCTAACCACTTGTTTCCTGCGGCGCAACTTTAGTTTCAAAGGCTGGAAACTCTAGTTCCAAAGGCAGGAAACCTTAGTTTCAAAGGTGAGAAACTTTAGTTTCTAACGCTTGAAACTAAAGTTTCAGAGCCTTGAAACCAATCGTTTCATGCCTTGAAGCACTTTGTTTCTCACCGGGAAACAGAAATTGCCCCTAGTTACCGCTTTCGTTTACAGTAGATTTTATCCAAATTAGCAGGTGATAGGTGATAGATGAGGTGATAGGTTGCAAACAACCTATCACCGTTCTGAAAGCATGATGAATAAAGGGATTGGCAAAGTAGGTGATAGGTTGAAAGAGGATTTTCGTTTTTTTATATGGAAGAGAGTAGTCGGATAATACAGAACTTCCTGTATTTATTCCTGTATTTCTGCTGCATTTCAAAAAAAGATATATCTTTGTCATACGCTTTCTGCTCATCAGCGTGATGAAATTGGCAGAAGGCGTTTTTATTTCCTAATGGAGTAAAAGTGTATTATCTCTCACTTCTGAAATCTAGCAGTTTCTATTTAGGAGAGAGATGATACAACAGATACTCCACGTGAATGGCTGTATATCAACATATCAGTTAGAGATGTGTTATATATAAATGCATGGCGTGGATGTCTGTTGTTATCATTATCTTCCTAAATAGAGATGTGTTATATATAAATGCATGGCGTGGATGTCTGTTGTTATCATTATCTTCCTAAAGGTTTGCTAGGCCGCAGAAGTGGATAATGGTGCAGCAGCATTCACGTCTTTTTTGTATCCGGTCGGTTTCATAAACCTTCAACATACTCTAGCCAGTTCCCGCCAGCTGGACTGCAAAAAGAGTGAATGCTCGTTGTGCTAATAAACATGAATAAAGTATTATTCATTCCCTTATTGTATGACACATAAAAGAACAAACGCTATGGCACAATGGATTAGTATAGAAGAGGCAGCTGCAAAGTACGGATTCGAGACAGAATATATCTGGGTCTTGATAGAGATGCGAGAAATCACTGTGGACTACGAAAGACCGGGCATCGACATCATCAGTGATGACAGTGTTCAGGAGTTTATGAGTCGAAATGAAAGAGGGGCTACTTTGATGTATATCGAAAAACTGGAACGATATTGCATAGATAAATCAAAACTTTGTTCAATATACCTATCACTTTTAGGCAAACAAGACAAAGAAATCACAAGATATAAAGCAGCCGGAATCCTTTATGATACCT
>NZ_MNQN01000129.1:0-32745 GCF_001915455.1 Bacteroides sp. 43_46
TTGAAACCCTCTATGTATGCTTATAAGTAGAGATTAGCTTTTTTAAGCGAAACTAACTACTGGTTATCAATCAATTATCAAACAAAAAAAGTTTGCCAATAAGTCATGGAGTTAAAATTTTAACCTCAGGACTTGATACATCTGATTATCCCAATAAATGTATTTGTAAAAACAGAGAGCATATCCAGGCTCCTGTTCACATTGGTGAAGGAGTTTGGCTTTGTGCAGGTTCTATGGTAATGCCAGGTGTTACTATTGCGCCAAAAATTATAGTTGCTGCAGGTTCTGTAGTAACAAAAAATTTAGATAGAGAAGGATGGTTGTATGCTGGTATACCGGCAAAGCCTATTAAATCGTTTTTAAAGTAATGTACTATGTTAGATTTAATATACATAACCAATAATCCCCAAGTCGCGAAAATTGCTGAGGATTCTGGAGTTGATTGGATATTTGTCGATATGGAATTTATCGGCAAGGATGATAGACAAGGTGGTTTGGATACAGTCCAGAATCATCATACCATACAAGATATACGCAATGTGCGCGAAGCAGTAAGTAAGTCACAGGTATTGGTTCGTGTCAATCCTATTCATAAAAACCATGTGGGATATTTTGATTCCGAGGAAGAAATAGGTAAAGCTGTAGAGGCAGGTGCTGATATCATTATGCTACCATTTTTTCACACAGTTCAGGAGGTAGGTGATTTCCTTTGTTTTGTGAAGCAGGCAAATGAAAAACATAATAAGCAGGCGAAGTCTTGTTTGCTGCTTGAAACTCCTGAGGCTGCTATTTTACTTGACGAGATTATGAATCTTCCTGGTATTGATATGATTCACATTGGTCTTAATGACCTTCATTTGGCAATGGGGATGACGTTCATATTCCAATTGCTTACCGATGGTATTGTAGAGAAACTAGCTAATAAGATTAAGAGTAAGGGCATCAAGTTTGGATTTGGTGGCATAGCAGGTCTTCATGGTGGCGATTTACCAGGTTCATTCGTCTTGAAGGAACATTATCGTCTTGGTAGTACTCAGGTGATTGTGGGCAGAAGTTTCTGTGATACAAAGAAGATTACCGATCTAAATGAAATTCGTAACATCTTCAATACTGGAATAGGTGAGATTCGAGCACTCGAAGCAGAAGCTCAAAAAGTGGTTGACTATTTCAAAGTAAACCATGAACAGGTTGAAGAGAAAGTAAATATGATTGTAAATAAAATCAAAAATAAGAATAAATATTAGATATGAAAATAGACAAAAAAATTATCACAAATCTCCGTGAGGAGTATGGTGATGCTTTCTATCTTTTGGACAGTGAGCAGTTTCAGAAGAACTTTATCGAGTTGAGAGATACTTTCCGCAGTATTTATCCTAATTTTAATATTGCTTACTCTTATAAGACTAATTATACCCCTAAGTTTTGCAAGTTGGTTGACAAAATGGGCGGCTACGCAGAGGTGGTTTCAGAGATGGAGATGGAGATTGCGCTTCGTTGTGGCGTTAAGCACAATCGCATCATTTGGAATGGACCTATCAAGAATTCACAGAAGCTTGAGGAGTTTCTTGTAGCTGGTGGTATCGACAATGTTGACTGTATTGAGGAACTTGATATTATTAAGGGTATCGCTAAGCGTCATCCAAGCAATACTATTAATCTTGGTATTCGTTGTAACTATGAGGTTGGCGATGGTGTTGTAAGTCGTTTCGGTTTTGATGTAGATAGCGACGATTTTAAGAAAATATTGGATTATGTACAGGATACTACGAATGTTCACTTCTACAATTTCCAGTGCCATTTTGCTAAGCGTCAGATAGAATATTGGCCCGCACGAGCTAAGGGTATGGTTGAGTTGATTGATCGCCTTGGTATTATTCCAGAGCGTATTGATATTGGTGGTGGCTTGTTTGGTAAGATGGACGATTCATTGAAGGCTCAGTTTTCTGGTGAGATACCCAATTACCAGCAGTATGCAGAAGCAGCAGCAACTGTATTTGCAGAATACTTGAAGGATAAGAGCGTAAAGCCAGAGCTAATTATCGAACCGGGTTCAGCTGTTGTAGGCGACTGTATGAAGTTTGTTGGTACTGTTAAGACTATAAAGAATGTTCGTGGCAAGTATATCGCAACTGTTCTCGGTAGTCAGAAGAATATCAGCATGAGTGGTGTGAATCCTCCAATGCAGGTCATTGCAATGGGTGGTGAACAGCAGGAGTATAGTGAGCTTGACTTAGTTGGCTTCACATGTATCGAGGGTGATGTACTTTATCATAACTATGACGGTAAACTCGGTCGTGAGGATGCTATCGTGATTAACAACTGTGGTAGCTATTCACTCGTAATGAAACCACCATTCATTCTGCCTAACTTCCCTGTACTTGATATTTGTGGCGAGAAGGTAGAAGTAATTAAGAAAGGTGAAGTATTTGATGATATCTTCCATACATTCGCATTCTAATACAATCAGTATGTATAATTTAAATCTCTTTATCAAGAGAGCTTTTGATATTATATCTTGTTCGATTGCCATTTTGCTACTTACACCAGTTTGGATTATAGTAGCAATTGCAATCAAGACGGATTCCAAAGGACCTGTTTTCTTTAAGCAAGGTCGTAGAACAAAGGATGGTCGAATATTCCAGATGTTGAAGTTCCGCTCAATGTGTGTGGGAGCTGAGAAGCAAGGCACAGGATTGTTCTCTTACGATAATGACCCACGTGTAACCAAAGTGGGAGCATTCCTTCGTAAGACTAGTCTTGATGAAATACCTCAGTTCTTCAACGTGTTGTTGGGGGATATCTCAGTAGTTGGACCTCGTCCTTGTGTAACATACGAACTTGGTGATTACGATACACTGAATAAGAAGTACAAGAAGCGCTTCCAAGTGAAAGGTGGTATCACAGGTTTGGCTCAATGTAAGGGGCGTAACGAGAACTCTTGGGATGAGAAAGTGACTTTTGATGGTCAGTATGTCGATCTCTTCAAGAGTGAAGGTGTTTGGGTTGATATCAAAATTCTTTGGTGGTCAGTTATCAAGGTATTCCAAAGTGCGAATATCAATGAAGACCAGCGAGAAGGTATGAGTGCAGAGGAATCTGCAGAATTGGATGATGATGAAGTAAAGCGTATTGCTCACCTTCCTGATGAAGAATAAGAACTTTTAAAAGATATTTAGATATGAAGTACGATGTTGCTCATAGAAGAATCTGGCTTAAGGGCGAGATTCTCGATGTTAACGATGCCAAGGTGAATGTACTGTCACCTACATCACAGTTTGGTTTGAATGTATTTGAGGGAATCCCTTGTTATTGGAATGAAGAAACCAATCAACTTTATGCTTTCCGTTTGAGCGACCATTATGATCGTTTGATTCGTTCTGCTAAATTAATCCAGTTTGATCTGAAATATACCAAAGATGATTTCAAGAAAGCTTTGGTAGATACTGTTAAGGCTAATGAATATGATGAGAACTTAAGCGTTCGACAGACTTTATTTGTTGATGGTTTTGGCTCTTGGGGATCAGAAGGTCCTGTAGAGATGTTTGTTGCACCTATCCCACGTGGAAGAACAAGTGCAGAATACAATAAGAAAGGTTTGAATTGTTGCGTTACTTCATGGAGACGTATCAGTGATGAGAACCTCTCCCCACGTATTAAGTGTGGTGCCAATTACATAAACTCTCGTGTTGGACAGCGTGAAGCATTACGCAATGGATACGACACTTGTATTTTCTTGAATGAAGTTGGTAAGGTGGCAGAAGGTCCTGGTAGCTGTTTCTTCATGGTAAAGGGTGATACACTAGTTACTCCTCGATTAACAGATAGTGTACTTGAATCAATTACACGTGACACAATTATCTGTTTGGCTAAGGAAGAACTTGGCTTGAAGGTTGAGGAACGTACTATCGACCGTACAGAACTCTATTTAGCTGACGAAGCATTTCTTTGTGGGTCTGCAATGGAGATTACCCCTATCTACACTATCGACCGGTATGAAGTAGATTCAGGTGAACAGGGTGAGATTACAAAGCGCTTGCACTTGACTTATCTCGATTGTGTAAGAGGTAAATTGGCAAATAGAATGGATTGGTTGACTCCTATTTATTAGTATGAGTAAGAAAATATCCGTATTAATGTCCGTATACAAATCTGAAAAACCCGAATACTTGGAGCGTTCACTCCAAAGTATTTGGGATGATCAGATTTGCAAGCCCAATAAGATAATACTTGTTCAGGATGGGCCTGTCGGCATTGATTTAACAGAAGTTCTTGACCGATGGATTGCAAAGCTTGGAGATATCATAACGCTCATCGTAAATGAGGTTAATATAGGTTTAACAAAGTCGCTCAACAAGGGTATTACAGCTATTGATACTGATTATATTGCAAGAATGGATAGTGATGATGTATCACGACCAGACAGATTCGCAGTTCAATCTGAATTCTTAGATACACATAAAGATGTAGCTGTAATCGGTGCTTATATTCAAGAATTTAGCGATATTTGTGAAAATCTAGGCGTACGAAAGTTTCCGTTAGATACAGATGGAGCAAAGAAACTCATATATAAAGCAAATCCACTTGCACATCCTGCAGTTATGATGCGAAAGTCAATGTTTGACGATGGTATTTCTTACGATGAGAATTATCGTACATCTCAAGATTTAGCCCTGTGGTTTGATATTCTTACTGCAGGTTATAATGTGGCAAATATTGATAAAGTTCTTCTTAATTTTAGGCGAAACGATTCTGTTTATAAGCGTAGATCAAATAGGAAGGATAGTAATCTTGAATTTAAAGTTCACGAAAAAGGAATATATAAACTATTTGGAATTTCTCCTTATAAATCGCTATTTCCAATAGCTAGATATATTCTCAGACTCCTTCCTTCTTCTATTATTCGTATGTTATACAATGGAAAAATAAGAAGGAAACTTACAATGTAAATTATTGATTGATGTCATGCCCAATAAACAGCAAAAAAGAGAAAGAGATAGGCAGGATGTAGTTTTGTTCTTTGAACTTATTCAAATAGCAATTGGTAACAGAGCTCATTTATCGTTTCCACCCAATAACATTCAGTGGAATAACGCGTTTACTATCGCTTCCCAACAATCGCTTATTGGAATTACTTTTGTTGGCCTAAATAAAATACCAAAAAGTCAAATGCCAAATGAATTATTAATATTAAAATGGTTTGGTATGACAGAACTTTTGGTAAAACGTAATAAAATATTAAATTTACAATGTGAAGAAGTTCAGAAAACACTGAATGAATGTGGCTTATATAATTGTATTTTAAAGGGACAAAGTATTGGAGCCTATTATGGAGATATTGATGTATGGTTTGATGGAAATATTATTAAGACTATTAAATGAATAAAAAAACTCTACATTACACCATTTTGACTATATGCATACACATGTGGATTTTTTCAAAAATACTGATGTTGAAGTTCATTTTAGGCCATGGATAAGTCGTAATCTCATTAGAAATTATAGACTTCAAAAATTATCCCGAAAATTTGGAAAGAAAAGTTTTGTTGTAAACAAAAATAACAATCTGATTGTCCCTGCTCATCTTTTCAATGTTGTCCATGTGCTTCATCATATTTATTGGTATTTCCTTGTTGAGGGAGTTGGGTTAAGACAAGTCTTAGATTTATATTTCTTATCGATTAACAATAGAAACTCTGATATAATTGTAATTATAAAACGGCTTTCAATGTTTAAGTTTACCTCTGCAGTTATGTGGGTTCTGATGGAAGCTTTCGGATTTAACAAAGAATTTTTACCATGCAAGCCAAATCAGAAAGAAGACCGCTTTTTACTTAGTGAAATTTTAAAGGCTGGTAATTTAGGACATTACGACGTTAGAGAGAATCATGTTATTTATGAAAGTCGTATATCTACATTTTTTTAATGGATTAATCATTCATTACGGTTGTCAAAACATTATCCTATTGAAGTCTTTTGGACTCCTATTGGTATTATTTATATATCCATAAGAGGCAGATTTATCTCATGGTTAGCAAAAGTTGTTTAATAAGATAATTAAATATTGTGTATAGCTATTGATACCACTAAAATAAATACATATGGATAATTATCAATATCATATTTTTTCTCCTTATCGTGTTTGCCCTTTGGGGGCTCATGTTGACCATCAACACGGTATAGTAACAGATTTGCGATCAATAAGGGAGTGGATTTGTGGTTCACTCCAAGTGAAAACAGCCAGGTTCATCTAGAATCCCTCTCTTTTGAAGGATTTGTCGAATTTGATATAGCGACCAAAACACAGATAAAACAAGGACAATGGGGTGATTATGTGCGCAGCGCTAAATATGCTTTGTCAAAGCAATTTAATCTGAAGTATGGTATCAACGGTGTTTTGCAAGGCTCTCTTCCTGTTGGTGGCATAAGTTCTTCCGCAGCTGTGCTAATAGCTTACGTAATGGCATTTGCTAAGGCGAATGGTATAAGTTTAAAGCCCTTTGAGGTTGTCCTTATTGCTTCTGAAGCGGAACGTGAGTATATAGGTTTGAACAACGGGTTACTGGATCAGGCATGTATTGCTTTAGGTCAAAAGAATAGTCTGCTATTCTTAAGATTGTGATTCTAATCATTATCGAATAATCAATAGAAATTTATCTATGCCTGATTTTGAGATTGGTATATTTTTTAGTGGCCTTACGCGTAGTCTCGTGAACTCTGATTACAATCTCCGTGTGTATGAGTGCAAAACGGCTGCATGGAATATTTTGGCATATGCAGATCAACCACTAAAGACATTCGACAAGACATTCCTTCGTGACATTCCAAAAGAATCTTTTGAGAAGACAAGAGATATTATGCCTGCTCGGTTTTCCAGAAGAGCTGAGCATTTTTATTCAGAATATCGTAGAGTCAGACAAGGTGTTACCGCATGGGAAACAGGTAATCTGTAACTCTTCGGTAAATTGAGTTTTGATTCATGCGAGAGTAGTATCCATAATTATGAGTGTGGTTCTCCAGAATTGATTGCTATATATAACATCATGCATAAACTTTCTGGTGTATATGGTGGCAGATTTAGTGGCGCAGGATTCAAGGGGGCTATTATTGCACTTGTAGATCCAGCATATAAAGAAAGTATTGAAGCTGAGGTAACAAGGCAGTATCTTGCTCAATTCCCTGAATACGAAATGACTTTCAAAACATATTGGGTTAAACCTGATGATGGTGCAAGATTTATTGAAAATTAAAAAAATGAATATTATACAATGAAAAACATTGTAATTGCAGCCGAATATGCGACTCGTTTGGGGGAGTTGACAAAGAACTTTCCAAAGCCTTTGTTGAAGATTGGTAATTCAACCATTCTCGGTCGTATTCTTGACGATATAGATAAAATTGATGACATTGATGAGCATGTAATTATCACTAATCATAAGTTTGCTCCAATCTTTGAAGATTGGACAAAGGAGCAGAACTATAGCAAGAAGATTACTATCATAGATGATGGAACTTCCACTAATGATACTCGATTGGGTGCTGTATGTGATTTACTCTATGCGTTGGATAAGCTTAATATAAATGATGACATACTAGTTGTTGCAGCGGATAATTTGCTGTTCTTCTCCTTTTCAGAGTTTGTAGACTTTGCAAAATCTAAGGCCACTAGCTGCATTATGTGCCATGAAGAGCCATCTATAGAGAAACTTCAACGTACAGGTGTGATCGTAGTGGATGATAATATGCATGTTCTCAATATGGAAGAAAAGCCACAAGCCCCAAAGTCTCATTGGGCAGTACCTCCATTTTATATATATTTAAAGAAAGATCTTGAACTCGTTCGCTACTCTGTTGCCAATTCTTGTGGCAAAGATACTCCCGGTAATCTTGCTCATTATATGGTTGATAATACCGAAATACATGCCTGGAAAATGTCTGCTAGTCGTTTCGATATAGGATCTCTTGACACTTACTACGAGGCAGTAGAAAAATTCGGTAAGTAAATTAATACGATATATTAATCCCCAAAATGGTAAAGATGGAAAAGATAAGTTTAGAAGATAAATCGATTTTGATAACAGGTGCTGCAGGGTTTATTGGAAGCAACTTGTGTATACGATTACTCAAGGAAGTTGAGGGCGTAAAGGTTATTGGTCTCGACAATATGAATGATTACTATGATGTGAATATCAAGAACTACCGTCTAGAGCAATTGTCTGAGGTTGGTGGTGATTGGACTTTCATCAAGGGTGATCTTTCTGACAAACAAACTATCAATGGCATATTTTCTCAGTATCACCCTAATGTAGTGGTAAATTTGGGCGCACAGGCTGGTGTACGCTATTCTATCACAAATCCGGATGCTTATATCAAGAGCAATATGATAGGTTTCTATAACATCCTTGAAGCATGTCGTAATGAGGAGGCATTGGAACATCTTGTTTATGCTTCTTCATCTTCTGTATATGGAACAAACAAGAAAGTGCCATATTCTACTGATGATAAGGTGGATAATCCAGTTTCTCTATATGCTGCCACTAAGAAAAGTAATGAGTTGATGGCTCATGCCTATTCAAAATTGTATAACATCCCTTCTACAGGGTTGCGTTTCTTTACTGTTTATGGACCTGCTGGTCGCCCAGATATGGCATATTTTGGTTTTACCAATAAGCTAGTAAATAGAGAAACAATCAAAATCTTCAACTATGGTAATTGTATGCGAGATTTTACATTCATTGATGACATAGTAGAGGGTGTAATCCGTGTAATGAAAGGAGCTCCAGAGAAAAAGACAGGGGAGGATGGATTACCTGTACCTCCTTATGCCGTATATAATATTGGTAATAATGCTCCAGAGAATTTGCTAGACTTCGTGACTATTCTTCAGGAAGAACTGGTTCGTGCAGGAGTCTTGCAAGAGGGTTACAACTTCGAAGCCCATAAAGAACTTGTCCCTATGCAGCCAGGTGATGTTCCTGTAACCTACGCTGATACTACACCCCTAGAAAAGGATTATGGTTTCAAGCCTTCAACTCCACTGCGCGATGGCTTACGTAAATTTGCTACTTGGTATAAAGAATTCTATCAATAATATATAACGTTATCAACTATTTCAATTCAAATTATTAATCATGAAATCATTCGAAAATATTAAAATCGCCGTTGCCGGCACAGGTTATGTTGGTCTTTCTATCGCAACATTACTCTCTCAACATCACCAAGTGACTGCTGTTGATGTTATTCCTGAAAAGGTTGAGAAACTCAACAAAAAGATTTCTCCAATTCAGGATGACTATATCGAGAAATATCTTTCAGAGAAAGATCTGGACCTCAAAGCAACCCTTGATGGTGCCGCAGCCTACAAGGACGCTGATTATGTAGTAATTGCTGCTCCAACTAACTATGACCCCCAGAAGAACTTTTTCGACACACACCATATAGAGGATGTAATTGACCTAGTTCTGCGTGTTAATCCTGATGCTGTGATGGTAATCAAGTCAACAATTCCTGTAGGATATTGCCGTTCTCTCTATGTGAAGTATGCGCTCAAATTCTTGACAGATCCGGCATTGAAGGGAAAGAAGTTTAATTTGTTATTCTCTCCAGAGTTTCTTCGTGAAAGTAAGGCATTGTATGATAACTTGTATCCTTCTCGTATTATAGTTGGATATCCAAAGGTATTGCCATCTGAACGTAATAAGAAGTGGGATGAAGAAAATGCTGCTATTGAGGCAATCAGTAATTCTGTGGCAGAGGAATATGCGAAGACTTTCGCGCAACTACTGCAGGAAGGTGCTATAAAGGAGGATATCGATACCTTGTTGATGGGTATGACAGAGGCAGAGGCTGTTAAATTGTTTGCTAATACTTATCTAGCACTTCGCGTTAGTTACTTCAACGAGTTGGATACTTATGCTGAGGTGAAGGGTTTGGACAGTCAGGCAATCATCTCTGGTGTAGGTCTCGATCCACGTATTGGTACACATTATAATAATCCTTCATTTGGTTATGGTGGTTATTGCTTACCAAAGGATACCAAACAGTTATTGGCTAATTATGCTGACGTACCTCAAAATATGATGAGTGCTATCGTTGAGAGTAATCGCACTCGTAAAGACTTCATTGCTGATGAGGTTTTGCGTAAGGCTGGTTACTATACTGCAAATAGTGACTGGAATGAGGCTGATGAAAAGGAAGTCATCATTGGTGTTTATCGTTTGACAATGAAGAGCAATAGCGATAACTTCCGCCAAAGTGCCATCCAGGGAATCATGAAGCGTGTTAAGGCTAAGGGGGCTAATATTATTATCTATGAGCCAACTTTGGAGAACGAAACGTCTTTCTTTGGAAGCCTTGTAGTAAATGACTTAGATAAGTTTAAGGCTCAGAGTGATGCCATTATAGCCAATCGCTATGATGAGGTGCTTGATGATGTAAAAGAAAAAGTTTATACTCGAGATATATTTCACGAGGATTAATATCTGTTACCTTTATGTCTTAGGGTTTAATTAAAAAATGAGGATATCCGTCAGCATAGGTGGAGCATCAGCTTGCAGTTCGATACTGCCTGACGGTACAAATAGAACTATTTATCAATAATAATGGACGTAATTAAAACTGCCATTGATGGCGTTGTAATCATAGAGCCTAGAGTATTTAAAGATGCTCGTGGCTATTTCTTCGAGTCTTTCTCTCAACGTGAATTTGAGGAAAAGGTGCACAAGATTAATTTTGTACAAGATAATGAGAGCATGAGCTCCTATGGTGTGATGCGCGGATTGCATTTCCAACGTCCTCCATTCACTCAGAGTAAACTTGTGCGCTGTGTGAAGGGTGCTGTACTTGATGTTGCTGTTGATATTCGCAAGGGTTCTCCTACATACGGACAGCATGTAGCTGTGGAATTATCAGAAGAGAATCATCGTCAATTCTTTGTGCCAAGAGGTTTTGCTCATGGTTTCGCTGTACTTTCTGAAACTGCAGTTTTCCAGTATAAGTGTGATAACTTCTATGCTCCAGAAGCTGATGGTGGCATTTCAATTGTAGATGGTAGTCTTGGCATTGATTGGAAGATTAATGCCGATAAGGTATTGTTATCAGAGAAAGATACAAAACACGCCTTCCTGAAGGATTTTGATAGTCCTTTTGATATTAATATAGATTTATATCCAGAGTTTAAATAGTATGAATATACTTGTAACAGGTGCTAACGGCCAATTAGGAAATGAAATGCGCATTGTGTCTAAGAATACAAGCGACAATTATATTTTCACAGACGTGAATCAGGTAGAAGGTCTTGAAACTACCTATCTTGATATTACTGATATTGATGCCATTCGAAAGATGGTAAAGGACAATAACGTAAATGCTATTGTCAATTGTGCAGCATGGACAAACGTAGATGCTTGCGAAACCGATGAGAAGCTAGCTGCTCTTGCTGAGAACTGAATGTTGATGCTCCAGAAAACCTAGCTAAGGTAATGAAGGAAGTTGATGGATGGTTGATTCAAATATCAACCGACTATGTATTCGGTAAGGAGCCGTACAATATTCCATGCGGACCTGATCAAAAAGGTACTCCTACAGGTGTATATGGTAAGACTAAGCTACATAGCGAGCAAAAAATCATTGCAACAGGTTGCATATATATTATCATCCGCACAGCTTGGTTATATTCTGAGTTTGGGAAGAACTTCTGCAAAACAATGATCAACCTCACTGCAACTAAGCCTGCTTTGAAGGTCGTTTTTGATCAGTGTGGAACTCCTACATACGCATTGGATTTAGCCCATGTTATTATCACTATAATTGAGAAACCCCAGGTTGGTGTTTTCCATTTTTCGAATGAAGGTGTTTGCTCTTGGTATGACTTCACTCAGATGATTGCCAAGATTGTTGGCAATAATGATTGCGATATTCAGTCTTGCTATAGCTCTGAATACCCTTCACCTGTTACCCGTCCAGCTTATTCTGTATTGGATAAGTGTACTATTAAGGAAACCTTTTATGTAAAATTTCCTTATTGGATAGATAGCCTTGAAAAATGTATTTCAATTTAAAAAAAGTAAAGAAAACGATATGAAGAATATAGTAATTACAGGTGGTGCAGGCTTTATTGGAAGCCATGTAGTTCGTTTGTTCGTAAATAAGTATCCCGAGTATAATATAATTAATTTGGATAAGTTGACTTATGCTGGTAATCTGGCTAATCTAAAGGACATAGAGGATAAGCCAAATTACAAGTTTGTGAAGATGGATATTTGCGATTTCGATGCATTCTACAAGTTGATGCAAGAAGAGCATGTGGATGGTATCATTCACTTGGCAGCAGAGAGTCATGTGGATAGAAGTATTAAGGATCCATTCACATTTGCAAAGACCAATGTGATGGGAACTCTGTCTCTGTTGCAAGCTGCCAAACTTTATTGGGAAAGCTTGCCTGAGAAGTATGAGGGCAAAAGATTCTATCACATTTCTACCGATGAGGTGTATGGTGCGCTGGAGATGACGCATCCAGAGGGTATTGAGCCTTCATTTACAACCAAGGCTTCGAGTGGTGAGCATCACTTAGCTTATGGTGAGAAGTTCTTTACTGAGGATTTGAAATATATGCCTCACTCGCCATATTCTGCTTCTAAGGCAAGCAGTGATCACTTTGTGCGTGCTTTCCACGATACTTATGGCTTGCCTACTATTGTGACCAACTGCTCGAATAATTATGGTCCTTATCAATTCCCTGAGAAGTTGATTCCGTTGTTCATCAATAATATCCGTCATCGCAAGCCATTGCCTGTGTATGGTAAGGGTGAGAATGTGCGCGACTGGTTGTATGTAGAGGATCATGCGCGTGCGATTGATGTGATTTTCCATGAGGGTAAGATTGCGGATACTTATAATATCGGTGGTTTCAATGAGTGGAAGAATATCGATATCATCAAGGTGGTGATTAGGACTGTGGATCGCTTGCTTGGTCGCAAGGAAGGTGAGGATATAGACCTGATCACTTACGTTACTGATCGTGCGGGGCATGATTTGAGATATGCTATCGACTCTTCTAAGCTTCAGAAAGAGCTAGGATGGGAACCAAGTCTGCAGTTCGAGGAAGGTATAGAAAAGACAGTTAAGTGGTATTTGGAAAACGAAGCTTGGATGGACAACATCACAAGTGGAGAGTACGAAAAGTACTATGAATCACAGTACAAAGACTGATAGCTTTTCGAGCACATCTCTCTCTACACGAATATAAACAAGTAAGAGCATATGAAGGGTATTGTTTTAGCAGGAGGAAGTAGTACTAGATTGTACCCAATCACCAAGGGTATCAGTAAGCAATTGATGCCGATATATGATAAACCGATGGTTTATTATCCAATATCAGTACTTATGTTGGCAGGAATCCGTGACATTCTGATTATCTCGACCCCATACGATCTGCTGGGGGCTGGTAACGACTATGGGGTGAACTTCACTTATGCTGAGCAGCCTTCGCCTTATGGACTTGCACAAGCATTCACGATTGGTGCCGATTTTATAGGTAATGATAGCGTGTGCTTAGTATTGGGCGATAACATCTTCCATGGTGCGGGATTTACGAGCATGCTCAGGGAGGCAGTTCGTACGTAACTAATGATGACGTTCGTTATATTGTGGAAAGCATTAAAGAGGCAATCGTGAATATATCCTATTAGATTTATGAAATATGTAGGCCCCTAATTCATGCTATATACATGAATCCCTACATCTTATCGGCTGGGGAAAGTACAGCGGTACATACTTAACCGATGCCCTCATGTTGGCGTAAATGCCAGTATGAATTTCCTTTGTATATCAACTGTCTGGGAAGATCGTTGATATATTTTATTGATTAATAGCGGTTTATAATCTATCCTAAATAAAAAGAACTCCGGCAGGGGCTTTTTCCTTTTCTATACGAAATAAAAACTGCACCTTTGCATCGTTGATCAACGAAATGTGAATAAAATAACTTGAATTTGAATCTTAAAAAAACGTAGTATGAGTGTAATTTACAAAGTCATTACGCGGCCAACGGATCCGCGTGTTCCCAATTCTCCTAAGAGATTTTATCCGCATCTGATTACCTTGGGACAGTCTGTCAGTTTGAAATATCTTGCAGAGAAAATGAGGGATCGTTCTTCGCTTTCTGTCGGTGATATCAAGAGTGTGATTCAGAACTTCGTGGATAAGATGAAGGAACAGTTGCTGGAAGGTAAGTCGGTGAATATCGAAGGCCTGGGTGTATTTATGTTGGCTGCCCGTTCGAAAGGTGCAGATCTGGCAAAGGATATTACAGCCAAGAGTGTGGAGAGTGTCCGTATTTTCTTTCAGGCAAATAAAGAGTTGCGCATCACAAAATCTGCGACCCGTGAAGATGAAAAGCTGGACCTGATCAGTCTGGATGAATATCTGAAGAAGAACAGCGTGGTCGTATCTCCCGAAGACCCGGAAAATCCGGGTGAAGGTGGTGGAGAAGGAGGAGGTGGAGTAACACCTGATCCGTCTGTTTAATTGATGTCTGCTAATTGACAGTTGATAGTATTTTATAAATGTTTAATTTGGAAAGTAGAAAATCTATGAAAAAAACTTGGAGCATGATTTTGAAAGTGATTATTGCTGTTGCCGGTGCAATTGCCGGAGTGATCGGTGTACAGGCGGCAACAATGTAATTGGTATCTTAGAAGATATAATTAGGTATGAATGACAGGCGGGAAAAATCCCGCCTGTTTTGCGTTTTAGATATGTACGATTACACTTCTTCGCATACCCTCATTTCCATTCCTTTATATACTACTACAATTTTATGTAATTGCGTAGTACCAATGGCATTCTTTACCGTATCGGTATCAGCATAGCGGTTTGTTTGCGCAATGCCTTCCAGTCGCAATTCTTCCACACGGTTTTCGGGATCTTTGTATTTGGCATACTTCAACTCAATGACATAACTATGCTTCATGTCGGGATAAATGTCCAGCAACGGAGATAAGAAGATGTCTGCATATCCTTCCTGTGTATCGGCTTCTGAAATGGGACGGTAGAACCGGTTTTGGGCTGTCATAGCCAATGTAAAACCGTGCACAAAAGATTCGCCTTTCTGTTTGTCACGTTGGGAGGCATAGCGTTTCAGACAATCGGCTATGTAATCAAAATAAGTCTTCCATGTGCCTCGATAAGCGAGGGCACTGGATAATTCGTTCTTCTCATAGCTACTGAAACTTAGGTTAGCATCATTGTAGGTGTTCAACAGATAGGTGTACAGTTGTTCGCGGACTACCTGATTGGGGATGGTGAGTTTGCACTTTCCTTCATGCGTGCCACTGATAGTGAGCATACCGAAATAATAAAGCAGGCTCACGAAATTGTCGGGGTCAATAATACTGGCCGCCGGAAAACCTTTCTTCAGTTCTCCTGTGATATATCCCTGACTAACTAAGGTTTGTATAATGGAAGCATCATGGGCGAACTCTTTGTCCTTGCGAATGAGCATACGCAATTTTTCGTAGTCAATGCGTATGTTATCTTCTATCATGTCTTTTGGTGTCTCACCGTTATATTCGATATAATTTTTGACGAAATAAAGTACCATATTGGAATTGTACATGGTGGTTCGACCATAGGATTCCTGTGCAAAACAGTAGTTGTCATACCATGGTTTCATAAGCTCTATTAATTCATCAACGGTGTGGCTAAAATGACTTGTGGTAGAATAATAAGTCAACATTTTGCGAACTTCGTCTTCGGTGAACCCCATCATTTCGTTGAATCTTGGCGAGAGGGAGTAGTTGGTGCCAATATTGAAGCCACTGGTCAAGTCATCCATTGTTACGGGGCTGACACCAGTGATAAAACAGCGTTTGATGCTGGAATCTGTTCCGGATTTTATTTTGTTGAAGAAGGCACGCAGATAACCTTCTTTGTGTGTCTCGTCAGTGTAGCGGTTTAAACTGTCAACATCAGAAAGTATTGTATTGGTGAAGTGATCGTATTCATCGATGAAAAGATAAATCTTCTGATTGACGCGTGCACATTCTGTAAACAGATATTCAAACTGGCTGACTACTCCATCTTTTTCGGCCATTTTTTCCTTGATTCCCTCAGGTAGATAGTCGGCATAGACATCGCAAAAATAGTCGAATACAATTCTGCAATGTTCGTCCAAGCTCTTACGATAGTTATGTAATTCTCCGGTAATTCCCGAGAAATTTAGTTTTATTACTAAGTAGCTATTACGATCTTTAGTAGGATGTTTCCCGATATAGAGATCACCAAACAGGCTGTCAAACTTGTCCTTGGTACGTACATCATAATAATGTTGCAGCATATTCAAAGTCAGGCTTTTTCCAAATCGACGTGGGCGGATAAAGAAGAAAAAACGGTCTGATTGTTCTATCAAGGGGATGAAAGAGGTTTTATCTACATAATAATAATTGTCCAGGCGGATGTCCTCGAAGTTCATCATACCATAAGGTAACAACTTCCTGTCTGATGATACATATTCCATAATTTATGCCTTTTTATGAGTACACTTTGAAAGTATAGACAAAGATACGCTCTTTACTCTATATTTCCCAAACAAATGTTCTTTCTTTTTGTTCCAGGCTACTGAAAGAGTGTCACCCCATATTTTAACAAAACTGAAATAATAATCAAACTCGTTGGTTGCGTTCCGGATTTTATCTACCTTTGCATCTTAATTTAAGCATCTTTTTAAGTAAGAATAAACATGATTCGAAAAATAATAAAAGCTCTTTGGATTTTATTGGCAGTCGTGGTATTGGCTATCGTTGTTATCTTTGTTTCTATTTCAAAAGGTTGGATAGGTTATATGCCCCCTGTAGAGGAACTGGAGAATCCAAATTATAAATTTGCAACGGAAATTTTCTCTGAAGACGGAAAGGTGCTCGGAACCTGGTCGTACAGCAAAGAAAATCGTGTATATACGGCCTACAAGGATTTGTCGCCTAATATTATCAATGCTTTAATCGCTACGGAAGATGTGCGCTTCGTAGAGCATTCCGGAATTGACGCCAAAGCGTTGTTTCGTGCATTTGTGAAACGAGGTCTGATGTTTCAAAAAAATGCGGGTGGGGGTAGTACCTTGTCTCAACAGCTTGCAAAACAGCTATTTACTGAGAATGTGGCACGTAATACTCTTCAACGCCTTTTCCAAAAGCCGATTGAATGGGTGATTGCCGTGAAACTGGAACGTTATTATACTAAAGAGGAAATCCTAAGTATGTATCTGAATAAGTTCGACTTCTTGAATAATGCTGTGGGGATTAAAACTGCTGCACACACGTATTTCGGATGTGAACCGAAGGAACTGAAAGTTGAACAGGCTGCTACTTTGGTAGGTATGTGTAAGAATCCGTCACTCTATAACCCTGTTCGCTTTAATGAGCGTTCTCGTGGTCGCCGGAATGTGGTGCTTGAGCAAATGCGCAAGGCTGGTTATATCACTGAGGCAGAATGCGATTCTCTGAAAGCTCTCCCGTTGAAATTGACTTATAATCGCGTTGACCACAAGGAAGGAATGGCAACTTATTTCCGTGAATATCTTCGTGGAGTAATGACGGCACCGAAACCTGTCAAAAGTACCTATCGGGGCTGGCAGATGCAAAAATACTACGAGGATTCTCTTGCTTGGGAAACAAATCCGCTATACGGTTGGTGTGCAAAGAATAAAAAGAAGGACGGGACAAATTATAATGTCTACACTGACGGACTGAAAATCTACACAACTCTTAACTCGCACATGCAACAATATGCTGAAGAAGCGGTAGAAGAACATCTGAGCTTCTTGCAACCATTATTCTTTAAAGAAAAAGTGGGAAGTAAGAATGCTCCGTATGCGAGGTCTATATCGGCAAAACTTGTAGAGGAATTGCTGACAAAAGCAATGAAGCAAACTGACCGTTATCGTTTGATGAATGAAGCGGGAGCGTCTGAGCAGGAAATCAGAAAGGCTTTTGATACACCGCAAGAAATGACTGTGTTTTCTTGGACGGGAGCTAAGGATACGATTATGACACCCATGGATTCAATCCGTTATTATAAGTCTTTCCTGCGAACCGGATTTATGTCAATGGATCCGTTGAACGGGCACGTGAAGGCTTATGTGGGCGGACCGAATTATGTATATTTCCAATATGATATGGCAATGGTAGGTCGCCGTCAGGTCGGTTCTACTATCAAACCATATTTGTATACGCTTGCCATGGAAAATAATTTTTCTCCTTGTGATCAGGTACGTCATGTAGAGCAGACATTGATTACGGAAACAGGAGAACCGTGGTCGCCGCGTAACGCTAATAAAAAACGTTATGGTGAAATGGTAACTTTGAAATGGGGATTGGCCAATTCGGACAATTGGATTTCGGCTTATTTGATGGGGAAATTGAATCCGTATGAACTGGTTCGGTTGATTCATAGTTTCGGAGTACGCAATAAGGCCATTGATCCGGTGGTTTCACTCTGTCTGGGCCCTTGTGAGATTTCCGTCGGTGAAATGGTAAGTGCATATACAGCCTTTGCCAACAAAGGTATCAGGGTGGCTCCTTTATTCGTTACCCGCATCGAAGATAATGAGGGTAATGTGATTTCTACATTTGCTCCACAAATGGAGGAGGTGATCAGTGTTTCCAGTGTATATAAAATGCTCGTGATGCTTCGTGCGGTTATCAACGAAGGAACGGGAGCACGGGTGCGCCGCTATGGTATCACGGCTGATATGGGTGGTAAGACAGGTACGACAAACGATAACTCGGATAGCTGGTTTATGGGCTTCACGCCTTCATTGGTGTCCGGCTGTTGGGTAGGAGGTGACGAACGTGATATCCACTTCGGTTCGATGACTTATGGACAGGGCGCTGCTGCTGCATTGCCTATCTGGGCGAAATATATGAAAAAAGTATATGATGACCCGACTTTAGGATATGATCAGCAGGAGAAGTTCAAACTCCCTGAGGGATTTGATCCTTGTGCCGGTTCGGAAGCGTCGGACGGTGAAGTCTTTGAAGAAACCGGATTGGACGATCTGTTTAATTAAGAATCAGCTTCTTATGCACAAGTGTATTATTTGCATTGGAAGTAACTACAACCGGAAGGAGAATCTGCTTTTAGCACGAAAGAGATTAGCGGATTTGTTTCCTTCCATTCGTTTCACGACCGAACGGGAAACACAACCTTTGTTTTTCCGGAGTCCGGCATTGTTCTCCAATCAAGTGGCACTGTTTTTCTCCGAAGCGGAAGAAGAAAAAGTGAAGAAGGAATTGAAAGCTATCGAGAAATGTGCCGGTCGTCGTCCGGAAGATAAGAAAGAAGAAAAAGTTTGTCTGGATATTGATTTACTCTCTTTTGACGACCGGGTGTTGAAGCCGGAGGATCTGAAAAGGGAGTACATCGTGAAAGGATTAGAAGAATTAAAATAAAATCAGATATGAAATTTCTGGGAATTATACCTGCCCGTTATGCATCCACTCGTTTCCCTGCGAAACCATTGGCTATCTTGGGCGGAAAAACAGTGATACAACGTGTGTATGAACAGGTAGCAGGGGTACTTGACGATGTCTATGTTGCTACGGACGATGAGCGGATCGAAGCTGCAGTGAAAGCATTTGGAGGGAAAGTGGTAATGACGTCTGTTGATCATAAAAGTGGTACGGACCGTTGTTACGAAGCTTGTACTAAGATCGGAGGTGATTTTGATGTTGTTGTCAATATACAAGGTGATGAGCCTTTTATCCAGCCTTCACAACTTAATGCTGTAAAAGCTTGTTTTGAAGACCCGACTACACAGATTGCCACATTGGTAAAACCTTTCACTGCCGATGAACCGTTTGCCGTTTTGGAAAATGTGAACTCTCCGAAAGTGGTGGTTAACAAGAATTGGAATGCACTGTACTTCAGCCGTTCCATTATTCCTTATCAGCGTAATACTGAAAAGCAGGACTGGCTGAAAGGGCATACCTACTATAAGCATATTGGTCTGTACGCTTACCGCACGGACGTATTGAAGGAAATAACTGCCTTGCCGCAATCTTCTTTGGAACTGGCTGAGTCTCTGGAACAACTTCGCTGGTTGGAAAACGGATATAAAATTAAAGTAGGTATTAGCGAAGTGGAAACTATTGGTATTGATACACCGCAGGATTTAGAACGTGCAGAAGAATTTTTGAAGAGTAGGTCATAATATGAATCGTAAGATACAACCCGAAATACAAACCCTGAAAGATTTTCGTATTCTTCCTCCTGTCCGGACTACGTTACCTAATGGTATTCCGTTGACTGTAATCAATGCCGGTGAGCAGGATGTGGTACGCATGGATATACTTTTCGGTGGGGGACGTTGGCAACAGTCGCAGAAATTGCAGGCATTGTTTACTAACCGGATGCTGCGTGAAGGCACAAAGAAATATACGGCTGCCACAATTGCCGGAAAACTGGACTATTATGGTTCATGGCTGGAATTATCCAATTCTTCGGACTATGCTTACATTACTGTTTATTCATTGAATAAATATGTGGCGGAAACGTTGGAAGTGGTGGAGTCGATGATTAAAGAGCCGTTGTTTCCGGAAAAGGAGTTGCATACGATTTTGGATACTAATATCCAACAATATCTGGTCAATACCTCCAAGGTGGATTTTCTGGCACATCGTAGTTTGTTACAGTCTCTTTACGGAGAACAACATCCATGTGGGAAGGTTGTCGTGGAGGAGGATTATCATGCTATCACTCCCGAAGTTCTTCGTAATTTTTATGAACGGTATTATCATTCGGGCAATTGCTCTATTTTTCTTTCCGGCAAGGTGACGGAAGATATTATTCGACGGGTGAAGGATACGTTCGGCTCTCCATTCGGGCAATATCAGTTGCAGACATCGAAATTAAATTTCCCTTATATTGCCGTGCCAGAGAAACGGATTTTTACGGAACGGGAAGATGCGATGCAAAGTGCCGTAAAAATGGGATATACTACTATCACCCGTGAGCATCCCGATTATCTGAAGTTACGGGTATTGATGACTGTATTCGGAGGTTACTTCGGTAGTCGCCTGATGTCTAATATCCGGGAAGAGAAAGGATATACTTATGGTATTTCGGCAGGAATTATGTTCTATCCGGATAGTGGTTTACTGATTGTTTCGACGGAAACGGATAATGAATACGTAGAACCGTTGATTCAGGAAGTGTATCATGAGATCGATCGTTTACATCAGGAGGTTGTGCCCGTAGAGGAACTGTCTATGGTGCGCAATTATATGCTTGGCGAAATGTGCAGGAGCTACGAATCGGCTTTTTCACTGTCGGATGCATGGATTTTTATAGCTACTTCCGGCTTGGGAGACGACTATTTTTCACGTTCTTTGCAAGCTGTACAGGAGGTTACACCTGCCGAATTACAGGATTTGGCGCAGCGTTATTTGTGCAAAGAGAAATTAAAAGAGGTCATAGCAGGTAAAAAGATATCATAAATTACTTTCCGATAGGGGGCTTTTTGGGAGAGAAATCGTATCTTTGTCCAAATTGTAATTTTAATGAGTAACTACTAAAACCAATGAGGAAATATCTATATACTACACTTTTACTGGCTCTCCTTGCTCAAGGAGGAGCAATGGCACAAGATAACGAAGGAAAAAAAAGCGGATTTTTCGGAAAAATAAAAGATACATTCTCCACTGAAATAAAGATTGGAAATTATACTTTTAAGGATGGCAGCGTCTATACGGGAGAGATGAAGGGACGCAAGCCGAATGGCAAAGGAAAGACAGTCTTTAAGAACGGTGATGTCTACGAAGGGGAGTATATAAAAGGAAAACGTGAAGGATTCGGAATTTATATGTTCCCTGATGGAGAAAAATACGAAGGTCAATGGTTTCAGGACCAACAGCATGGTAAGGGTATTTATTACTTTATGAATAATAACCGTTACGACGGTATGTGGTATCAGGATTATCAGCATGGTGAAGGAACAATGTATTATCATAACGGTGATTTATACGTAGGACATTGGGTAAATGATAAACGTGAGGGCGAAGGTACATATACCTGGGCGAACGGTGCGAAATATTCCGGGCATTGGAAAAATGACAAGAAAAACGGCAAAGGAACCATGAACTGGGACGACGGCTGTAAATATGACGGTGATTGGAAAGATGATGTCCGTCATGGAAAAGGTACTTTTGAATATACCAACGGTGATAAATATGAAGGCGACTGGGCAGATGATATCCAACACGGAAAGGGGACTTACTTTTTCCATACAGGAGACCGCTATGAGGGTTCT
Organism: Bacteroides sp. 43_46; assembly: GCF_001915455.1. Lineage (NCBI taxonomy): Bacteria > Pseudomonadati > Bacteroidota > Bacteroidia > Bacteroidales > Bacteroidaceae > Bacteroides > Bacteroides sp. 43_46. Next base: position 22,301 of record NZ_MNQN01000129.1, read on the forward strand.
TATCTCTTAGGTGAGCGTACCGGTGCAGGAGTTTATTATCATGCTAATGGTGATAAATATGTAGGAAACTTTAAAGATGGTATGCAGGACGGAAGAGGCACTTTTACCTGGGCAAACGGTGCTGTGTATGAAGGTGAGTGGAAAAATAATAAACGTGAAGGTAAGGGTACTTATAAATGGAGTAACGGAGACGTATATGAGGGCGACTGGAAAGATAACCGCCCGAACGGTCAGGGAACTTTAAAAACTGTTGCCGGAATGCAGTATAAAGGTGGTTTTGTAGACGGTCTGGAAGAAGGACAAGGTGTACAGACCGACAAGGATGGTAACCGCTTTGAAGGTTTTTTCAAACAGGGAAAAAAGAATGGTCCTTTTGTAGAAACTGATAAGGACGGAAAAGTTATTAAAAAAGGAACATATAAGTTCGGAAGATTACAATAGAGAATTGTGGATAAATGATAGTAGGCTGCGCATTGCGTGGCCTTTTTTTTGTGTATATTATCCCTGAAGGGTAAAATAAAAATGGATAATGACCATGACAGTCATTATCCATTTTATTATTTTTCAGTCGACTCTTTTATTAAATAATATATTGTGAACTGATAGATTCGTTATTCATTACTCGTTTGATAGTTTCAGCAAACATATCGGCAATACTCAACTGTTTTACTTTCGCACATTTCTTTGCGTAAGGGATACTGTCAGTAAATACCATTTCTGTCAAGCCGGACTCTTGTACACGGAATGAAGCAGGGTCGGACATTACACAGTGGCTGGCAATAGCACGTACGGACTTGGCACCGGCTTCCAACATAATGTTGGCTGCTTTAGTGATCGTTCCTGCTGTGTCAACAATATCATCGATCAAAACAACATTTTTGTTTTTCACGTCACCAATGATTTGCATAGAAGCTACTTCATTTGCTTTTTCACGTGATTTGTTACAGAGTACCAATGGCACACCGAGGTATTTGGAGAAAGTACTAGCACGTTTTGAACCTCCTACATCCGGTGTAGCAATCACCAGCTCTTCCAGTTTCAACGACTGGATGTAGGGGAGGAATACGGCTGATGCATACAGATGGTCTACCGGGATATTGAAGAATCCCTGAATTTGATCTGCGTGCAAATCCATTGTAATTAGTCGGTCGATACCTGCTACTGACAGTAGATCGGCTACCAACTTAGCTCCGATAGATACACGAGGTTTGTCTTTTCTATCCTGACGTGCCCAACCAAAGTAAGGGACAACTGCTACAACGCTCTTTGCAGATGCACGTTTGGCAGCGTCAATCATCAGGAGAAGTTCCATTAAGTTGTCTGAGTTTGGGAATGTGGATTGAACCAGGAATACATGTGCGCCACGAATTGATTCCTCATATGAAACCGCAAATTCACCATCGGCAAAATGGGTAATGTTCATATTTCCCAGAGGACAATCCAGGCTTGCGCAGATTTTTTCTGCAAGATATCTCGAGTTCGTTCCCGAGAATACCATAAAGGGTGCTTTTTCGCTCATTTTGTAATAGATGTTACCTATTTGTTAATTTGCCTGCAAAGGTAGGAATTTCTCTTATTATTTTGCTTTCTGAAAACAGAAAATCACTAAAATGAGTTCACGCTTTCCTCTATATATAATAGGTATAGTGTTGTTTGCCTCTTTTTTTTCGTGTACGGATATGGTGCCGACAAAAGAGGTACGGTTGATTGATTCGCTGAACGGGAAGGCGTATGCTTATCGTTACCGAAGTCTTGATTCTTCCTACAAATATGCTGATGCGGCCTATCGACAGGTAAATTTTTACAAATCGGGAAAAGCCGAAGCTTCTAATAATCTTGGTTTTTGTGCGTATATGAATATGGACTTTGACCGTGCGGAAGCATTACATAAGGAAGTCTATAAGCTGACAAAGAATGAACTCGAACTCCTGATTGCTGATATCGGGCTGATGAAAATCTGCCAACGGACGGCAATGAACAAAGAATATTATGATTACCGGAACAGTGCGCTTCGCCGCATGAAACGTATCCGCGAAGAAAGTGACCTCTTTGCCGACCGGCACGAAACACTTCGGCTGGACTATGCGTTTACCGAGTTTTTTATCGTTTCGTCTATCTACTACTATTATCTTCAGCAGCGGCAGGAAGCGATTGACGCCCTCAACCAGATTCCGGAGGATGAAGCATTGACAGATACCAATCAGTTGCTTTATTATCATTATATCAAGGGCTCGGCTTCATTGGTGGAAGCAAATAATCCGGAAGAAAGAAAGCTTCGTGAGTTCGACCAGCTTTACTATACATGGCGGACAGCCGTTCAAAGTAAGAACCCTTATTTCGAAGGGAATGGTTTGCAAGGATTGGCTAATCTGATGGTTTCTCCTACCAATTTCGAGTTTTATCGGGTAAGGAGGACGCATGCACTCGACCAATTCGATTTTCCGGTGGATTCACTTATGCCTTTGCGTATGGCACAGTTGGCACTTGAGAAATTTCAGGAATATGATGATTTATATCAGATTGCCGGGGCGTATGTGTCTATCGGTAAGTATCTGAATGCGCATGGTCGTTATTCGGAAGCACTCGATACATTGACAAAAGCACTGGATTGTGTGAATCAACATCATCTGCTTTATTATCATTATAAGGCAGATACACTGGACAAATTGTGGCCTTATGCCGAAGGGGATACGACTTACACCGGAGTACCGTGGATTACGGAAGAGAAGGTTAAAACTGTTCCCGAATGGATTTCAAGGATTCGCGAGCAGTTGAGCGTTTCGTATGCAGGATTGGGAATGAAGCACGCATCGGACTATAACCGGAATATTTATCTGGATATTCTGAACTTTACACGGCAGGATAAGGAATTGGAGAGCCGCTATATTTCATTGGAAGCAGGTTCGCGGCAAATGACTCTCGTACTATCTGTGGTCATTGTTGGGTTGGTGCTGGTAGTTATTCTCTGGTGGTTCTTCAATAAGAGTTCCAAAACACGAAATCAGGTGGATGTGGAACGACTACAACAGATTCTATCGTTATGTAGGGATATAACTTCTTCTATTCCGATGAATGTTCCTTTAATTCAGCAAGGAATTGACCAATTATTCGGCAAAGGACGGATGACATTGGAAATACCCGAAGAGGGGAAAGCGGCACTTGTTCCTGTGCACCGATTAAGCAAAGACGAGAAAGCGCTGGTGCATGTGCTTGAGCCATATATTATTTGGGCTGCTGATAATGAACAAATGGTAGAGGCATTGAGCGACGAACGGATTCAATTGGAAAAACAACGGTATGTGTACGAGCAGCATATTGCCGGGAATAAACGCCAGAATCTGATAAAGAAGGCTTGTCTGGCGATTGTAAATGGCATCAATCCATATATTGACCGGATTTTGAACGAGGTACATAAGTTGACAGAGAAAGGTTATATTGACGATGAGAAGATTAAGAAAGAGAAGTATCAGTATATTGACGAACTGGTGACTACTATCAATGAGTATAATGACATTCTTGCTCTTTGGATCAAGATGAAGCAGGGAACTCTTAGCCTGAATATTGAAACATTCGGTCTTAATGAGTTGTTCGATTTATTGGGAAAGGGACGTCGTGCCTTTGAGATGAAAGAACAGACGTTAGAAATTGAACCGACCCATGCTATGGTGAAGGCGGACCGTGCACTGACCCTATTTATGATAAATACGTTGGCCGAGAATGCCCGCAAATATACTCCTGAGGGAGGTGTAATCAAGGTGTATGCACGTACTACGGATTCTTATGTGGAGATTTCTGTAGAAGATAATGGAAGGGGGATATCAGCCGAAGATGTGGCACAGATTATTGGTGAGAAAGTGTATGATTCACGTGTTATCGGTATGAAGAATGCCACGGATGCAGATGAATTGAAGGAAAATAAGGGTAGTGGCTTCGGATTGATGAATTGTAAGGGAATCATCGAGAAATATAAGAAAACGAATGAACTGTTCCGAGTATGTGTATTCAACGTGGAAAGCGAACTTGGAAAAGGGAGTCGCTTTTATTTCCGTTTGCCTTCGGGAGTGCGCAAAGTAATTGGAGTGCTACTTTGCCTCTTACTTCCGTTTGGTATGGGGTCTTGTCTGTATGATCCGATTCCTCCGATGTTACAGGATACCGATTCGATTGTGGTTATTACGGATTCTGCTTATGAAGATTTGTTGGATGCTGCATCAGATTATGCCAATGCTGCTTATTTCGCTAATGTGGATGAGCAGTATGAGATTGCTTTGCAATATGCTGATTCTGCCATATTGTTGCTGAATGAGCATTATCAGAAATATGCGCGCCCGGATGCTACGCATCGGTATATGAAGCTCGTCGGTGAAGGTATACCTGCTGAGATTCTGTGGTGGAACGAACTTTTTGATTCGGATTATCATGTGATATTGGATATAAGAAATGAGGCGGCGGTTGCTTTTCTGGCATTGAAACAATTGGATGCGTATAGTTATAATAATTCGGCGTTTACAGATTTGTATAAGTTGCAGGGAGAAGATCAGACATTGGAAGGATATTGTCGGCAACTGGAACGTTCGAATATTAATAAGACAGTGGGAATTATCCTTTGTTTCGTTTTGTTGATTGTTTCTTTGGTAGGATATTATCTTTTGTATTTGAGGAAGCGGATACAAAATCGTTTGAGTTTGGAACAGGTACTTGAAATTAATCAGAAAGTATTTGCTGCTTCCCTGATTCGACCGCAGGAGCAGGAAAATGCAGAAGCGCTCCAAAGGGAAGAAAGTACGCTCAAAGAGATTCCGCAACGTATCGTAGATGAAGCATTCGGCTCGGTAAATGAGTTGTTGACGATTGACCGGATGGGGATTGCCGTTTATAATGAAACGACACATTTGTTGGAATATGCTTCGAGTCCCGGACAGGAAATGCCGGAAATGGTGCAGCTATGTTTTGATTCAAGAGAATATATTTCCGAGCAACATCGTCAGGCAATACCTCTCATGGTAGAAGCGGGAGGTGAACACCAATGTGTCGGTGTGCTTTATTTGGAACGAAGAGAAGGGACGGAACAGGAAACTGACCGTTTGCTTTTCGAACTGGTGGCACGTTATGTAGCTATTGTCGTATTTAACGCTGTGGTGAAACTGGCAACGAAATATCGTGATATTGAGTCGGCGCATGAGGAAACGCAACGGGCGTCTTGGGAGAACAGTATGTTACATGTACAGAATATGGTACTTGATAATTGTCTTTCGACTATCAAGCATGAAACGATTTATTATCCGAATAAGATTAAACAAATTATAGGTCGGCTGAATGCGCAGAACCTTTCGGAGAAAGAAGAAAAGGAGGCAGTGGAGACTATGACGGAGTTGATTGAATATTATAAGGGGATCTTTACTATTTTGAGTTCATGTGCTTCCCGCCAGTTGGAAGAGGTTACTTTCCGGCGGACCACGATTCCGGTTCAGGAGCTTTTCGAAACTGCCGGAAAATATTTCAAAAAGTCTGTAAAGAACCGTATGGATAAGATAGAGTTGGAGATGGCTCCGATAGATGCAAGAGTAATAGGAGATGTAAACCAGTTGCGTTTCTTATTGGAGAACCTGATTGATGAAGCATTGACGGTTCACGAAGACGGAGTATTGCGTTTGCAGGCTCGTAAGGATGATGAGTATATACGTTTTCTTTTCACGGATACAAGACGTGAAAAGAGCGTGTTGGAGTTGAATCAACTATTTTATCCGAATCTGGCACGTATGACGTCCGGAGAAAAGGGAGAATTGAGGGGGACGGAATATCTCGTATGTAAGCAGATAATCCGCGATCATGATGAATTTGCAGGGCGTAGAGGATGCCGTATTAATGCCGAACCGGCCGAAGGCGGAGGGTTTACGGTTTATTTTACTATTCCACGCAGATAATGAAAAAGAACACATATAAAGTTATTAGATAAGGAAATGGAAGAACAGAAATTTAAAGTTATTATTGTAGAAGATGTAAAACTGGAGTTGAAAGGTACAGAGGAGATTTTTCGCCATGAGATACCCAATGCAGAGGTTATTGGTACAGCTATGACCGAAAATGAGTTCTGGCCGTTAATGGAGGCACAACTTCCCGATTTGGTGTTGCTGGATTTAGGATTGGGAGGTTCAACCACTATCGGTGTTGATATATGCCGGAATATATTCAAACGTTACAAAGGAGTTCGGGTTTTGATATTTACGGGTGAAATTCTGAATGAAAAGTTATGGGTGGATGTGCTCAATGCCGGTGCTGACGGAATTATCCTGAAAACAGGGGAACTGCTCACCAAAACAGATGTGCAGGCTGTAATGGACGGAAAGAAGTTAGTTTTCAACTATCCGATTTTGGAAAAGATTGTAGATCGTTTCAAAAAATCGGTAGCTAACGATGCCAAGCGTCAGGAGGCGGTGATTAGTTATGATATTGATGAGTATGATGAGCGTTTCTTACGTCATCTGGCTTTAGGATATACGAAAGAAATGATTGCCAGTCTGAAGGGAATGCCTTTCGGAGTGAAGTCATTGGAAAAACGACAGAATGATCTTATAGGACGCCTTTTCCCTAATGGGGAACGGGTGGGAGTAAATGCTACCCGTCTAGCAGTGCGTGCATTAGAATTACGTATTATCGACTTGGATAATCTGGAGGCTGACGAAGAATAAATCTTGAGACAGATGAAGAATAAATGGCGTATGCCTCACCCCGCTACGATGTTTCTTCTGCTGACAATAGCAGTGGTCTTTCTTTCATGGATATGTGATATTTATGGATTGAAGGTGACGCTGCCACAAACCGGTGAGGAGATTCGCGTACAGAGCTTATTGAGTCCGGAAGGAATTCGCTGGTGGTTGCGGAATGCTATCAAGAACTTTACCGGATTTGCACCGTTGGGTATGGTGATTATTGCTATGTTCGGACTGGGGGTTGCCCAGCATTCAGGATTTATTGGTGCATGCATCCGTTTGGGAGTGGGGAACCGGAAGGAGAAAAGGAAGGTTATCTTGTGGGTAATCGTTCTTGGCTTGTTGTCCAACGTTATTGGCGATGGCGGATATATTATCTTATTGCCTATTGCCGCCATGCTGTTCCAATGGGTAGGACTTCATCCGCTTGCAGGAATTATTACGGCTTATGTTTCAGTGGCATGCGGATATAGTGCAAATATTGTATTAAGCACAATGGATCCGTTGCTGGCTCATACCACTCAGGAAGCTGCACTAGCTCAGACAGGATATCAGGGAAATACCGAACCACTTTGCAATTATTTTTTCATGAGTGCTTCTACCGTAGTAATTACTGCTATTGTTTACTGGCTGACTCAGAAATGGCTTCTTCCCGCTTTAGGAAAATATGAAGGAAGCGTGAAAGTGGAAGCTTATCGGCCCTTGTCCCGTAAAGAACGGCGGGCGATAATGATTTCGATTATTGTAGCAGGAATTTATGTAGCTCTTATCTTATGGCTTACGTTTTCTTCTCATGGGATATTACGTGGCGTGAACGGTGGTTTGATGCATTCGCCTTTTATTGCCGGAATTCTTTTTCTTCTTTCCTTAGGGGCGGGCATCACGGGAATGGCTTACGGGTTCAGTTCCGGTCGTTATCGTTCCGACAATGATGTGATTGAAGGGCTTACCCAACCGATGAAACTTTTGGGTGTTTACTTTGTTATTGCTTTTTTTGCCGCTCAAATGTTCGCCTGCTTCGAGTATTCTCATTTGGATAAGTGTCTTGCTATTATGGGAGCTGATCTGCTTTCTTCTTTCGAGCCGGCTCCGTTATCTGCACTTGTTCTCTTTATCCTGTTTACAGCGTTTATCAATCTGATTATGGTATCTGCTACTTCCAAGTGGGCATTTATGTCTTTTATCTTTATCCCGATGTTTGCACAAATGGGAATCTCTCCGGATATCGCACAGTGCGCTTTCCGTATTGGTGACAGCTCGACAAATGCTATTACGCCTTTTATGTTTTATATGCCTCTGGTATTGACATATATGAGGCAATATGATAAACAAGTTACTTATGGGACATTACTCAAATACACTTGGCGCTACTCTGTAGGTATTTTAGCTGCATGGACGCTATTCTTTATTATTTGGTATTTACTGAGGATACCAATGGGACTATAATTTATATTAATAAATCAACCATGAATGAATTAAACAACAGGGAACAAGAGCAATATGCCGAGCCCACGACAAAAAAGAGTAGTAAGCAAATCGTAAAACGTACCTTGGTGGTGATAGGGTTGGCTTTGGCGGTATATGTAGTATACTCCGTGATTTATCTGTTTATCTCACCCGATCGTAATATTCAGCAGATTTATCTGGTTCCGGAAAATGCGGCATTTATTATTCAATCATCAGCTCCGATTGAAGATTGGGAGAAATTTAGCGGAAGCGAAACATGGCAATGTCTGAAAAAAGCGAAGTCTTTTGAGGAAGTTACGAAGAGTGTGGAAAAACTTGATTCAGTTGTGAAAAGTAACAAGGTGCTGTTGTCACTTGTCGGCAAACGGGATATGCTTATTTCACTTCATAAAACCCGCGCGACTGATTGGGATTTTCTGCTCATTCTGGATATGCAGAAAGCTTCTAAAATGGACTTGGTGAAAGATCAGCTTGAGACGGTTCTTGTAATGAGCGGCTTCACTGTTACTAACCGGATGCATAGTGGCATTAACATTCTTGAGATGCGTGATCCGGATACGCGTGATATCTTTTATATTGCTTTTGTGGATAATCATCTGGTAGGTTCTTATACTTCCGGGCTTATCGAATCGGCTATTGATTCACGTAACAAACCTAAAATCGGACTTGATCAAGCTTTTATTGAAACCGAGAAACTAGTTTCCGGTAAAGGACTCGTCAGGGTTTTTATCAACTATGAGCGTATCCCACAGTTTATGTCTATCTACCTGGGAACAAGGAATGAATATATTGATATGTTCAGTAATTCTATGAATTTTGCCGGTCTTTACTTGAATATGGGTAAGGATAAAATGGAGGTGAAAGGTTATACGTTGAAGAAAGATTCAGTAGATCCTTATATCACTGCCTTGCTGAATTCCGGAAAGCATAAAATGAAAGCGCATGAAATCTTGTCCGGACGAACGGCCCTTTATACGAATATTGGTTTTAATAATCCGATGACTTTTGTGAAGGAATTAGAAAATGCCCTCTCTGTTCATGATAAACAGTTGTATGATTCGTATCAAAATTCCCGAAAAAAGATTGAAGGACTGTTCGGTATCTCTTTGGAAGAAAACTTTTTGAGCTGGATGTCTGGAGAGTTTGCTATTACACAATCTGAACCGGGGTTACTTGGGCGTGAACCCGAACTGGTTTTGGCTATCAGAGCAAAAAGTATAAAGGATGCACGTGAGAACATGGAACTTATAGAAAAGAAGGTCAAACGTCGTACTCCGGTTAAAATTAAAACTGTTAATTATAAGGACTTTGAAATTAATTATGTCGAGATGAAAGGGTTCTTCCGACTGTTTTTCGGAAAACTATTTGATAAGTTCGAGAAACCCTATTATACTTATGTGGATGATTATGTTGTTTTTAGTAATAAAGCTGCATCTTTACTCTCATTCGTAGAGGATTATGAACAAAAGAACTTGTTGAAAGACAATCCGGGATTTAAAGATGCTTTTTCATATCTGAAATCCAGTTCTACGATTTTCTTATATACGGATGTACGTAAGTTCTATTCCCAGTTGAAGCTAATGATGAATCCTGCCACATGGAATGAGATACAGTCAAATAAGGATGTTTTGTATTCTTTCCCTTATTGGACTATGCAAGTGATAGGAGATAGCCAGTCTGCTTCTTTACAATATGTTATGGATTATAGTCCATACGAACCGGAAGAACTTGTTGAGGTTGCTACCGATGAGGAAGATGAAGAAATGAATGAAGATGTTGTGACCGAGAAAGAACAGTTAAGTGAATTGAAACGTTTCTATGTCGAAAAGTTTGAAGGAAATGTTCTACGTGAATTTTATCCGGAAGGAGCACTAAAGAGTGAAGCGGAAGTAAAAGAGGGAAAACGTCACGGACGTTATCGTGAATATTACGAAAATGGAAAATTAAGACTTCGTGGTAAATATTCGCATAACCAACCTAAGGGTACTTGGAAATATTATACCGAGGAAGGGAAGTTTGAGCGTAAAGAGAAGTTTTAAAGAACTTCTCTTATTCTGACCTACATGTTCAATCGTTTATCTTCTGCGCTGCAAAAGGAAGTTGTCTATAAAAGCGAAAGTAATTAAAAAATAAATCCGATAACTCTTTTCAAGTTATCGGATTTTATTTGTGATTCAAGTAACGTTCTTTAATCGCCTGATTATTAATCATTTGTATAAACGTATGGCCTACAATATGCCTACATTTCTTATCTATTACAGGTTATTT
>NZ_MNQN01000130.1:0-23380 GCF_001915455.1 Bacteroides sp. 43_46
GGGAGAGTAGGTAGCCGCCGTTTTTTATGAAGCCCCTTCAGTAGAAATACCGGAGGGGCTTCATCTGTTTATAAACTTTGCAGGATGATTACTATGAAAAAAATAAAAGAGAGGGCTTCTGTTTGTGAAACGAGGGTGGACGTGCGGCAATTACCTATCACTCCATAATTCTGATTGTTCATAACGCTTGTTTTTATTTAGTTTTCAATAAGTCTCTGAAAAAGCTGAAAGCGGAAGTCAGGCGGTTTCTGACATAGCTTTTCGTTGTGTCGGTGTTTTTTTGCTTTCTCAGCATGGATTGCAGGAAAGGAAGTACATCAGATTGTGCGGGCAGATTGTAGTTGGCTGCTTTTGATACGTTGCCTATCTTAATGGTGACCGCTTTGGCCGGAAGAGCTTGGAACATATCTTCGTCCGTTGTGTCATCTCCCATTGCCATAACGAAATCATAACGTCTGTTAGCCAGCAAACGCTCTACTTCCGAGCCTTTGTTGCAATCCGGTGATTTGACTTCAACCACTTTGTTCCCTTGTAGAATTTGCAGTTTTTGCCGAGTACAGATCGAAACCAGTGCATTGACGAGTTGCTGTGCTCTCAGTGTGCCGAGCCATGCGTCGCTTTCTCGGTAATGCCATGCTAATGCTGTCTCCTTTATTTCCAGATGTGAACGGGGAGTTCTGTCTACAAACATTTGCAGGATAGAAAGAAGTCCTGTCCCCCATTCTGTCTTCTTAATCTTTTTGTGCCAAACCCCGTTTTCTTTATAGAATGCTCCGTGTTCGGCAGCCATAGATACGGGAAGGAGGCCAAACCACTTTTCCAGAATAAAGTGATCCCGCCCGCTATTGATGACTATATGATTGGCGGGATCACTGGTTAATTGTTGTAGAATAGAAATAAGTTCAGGTGTAGGTTTGGCATCTTCGGGACGTGGCTTGAGTGCTGTCAGTGTACCGTCGTAATCCAGCAATATCAGGCGTTGTTTTGCCTGATTGTACTTGAGCTTGATTTGGGCGATAGTGGTGGGCACGATACGTTTTTTCCGTAGCGTATCATTTTGGATACACGTCGTATTCAGTCCGTTGATGAAGTCGGTAGCCCATTTATTGACAGTTTGTACGGATAAAATGGCTTGCATTCGTTGTAAACGTGCCCTTTGATCTTCTTCGGGCATTTCAAGTGCCTGGCAGATGGCGTGCTCTATCTGTTCCGTATCGTTCGGGTTGATTTGGATAGCATCTGTTAATTCTACGGCGGCACCTGCCATTTCGCTGAGGATAAGCACACCCGGGTGATCGCATTTGGCGGCTACATATTCTTTGGCTACCAGGTTCATACCGTCACGTAGCGGGGTGATCAAAGCAATGTCGGCAACATAATACATGGCGGTCAGTTCTTCCAGCGAGAAGCCATGGTAGAAGTAGCAGACAGGGGTCCAGTCCATTGTGGAGTAGTGTCCGTTAATGGAACCTATCTCTTCATCGATTTTTGTTTTTAATTCTGCATAACTGCCTACATGGTCGCGTGAGGGGACAATGACCATTGCCAGAGTCACTTTGCCATAATATTCGGGATGACGTTCGAGAAAAGTGGAGAAGCCATGTAGGCGGTGCAATATTCCTTTACTATAATCCAGCCTGTCTACCGACAGGACTAACTTGTGTTTGCCGAAAAGTTTTCGGGTGCGGTCAATAGCTTGGTGTACCTTTTCGTTTTCCGAGGCTTTATGGTAAAGCTCATAGTTAATCCCCATTGGTAGTGCGTCTACTCTCACTACACGATTACCGCTTTGTAGTTCATCCAGATTGAAGTCAAGATGAAGGACACGTTCTACGGTGCTAACGAAGTGGCGCATATAGTCATGAGTATGAAAGGCGATAAAGTCTGCACCCAGTAAGCCTTTCAGTATTTCGGCACGTTCCGGCAGGATACGGAAAAGCTCGTAGGACGGGAACGGGATATGGTGGAAATAGCCAATGCAGAGTTCCGGATATATTTTTCGCAACATACCGGGAAGTAACATCAGTTGATAGTCTTGTATCCACACCTTGTCTCCGGGACGTATCAGCCGGCAAATTTCATCGCAGAAAAGTTGGTTGACCTGCTGATAGGAGTGCCAAAAACATTTTTTATATAAGGTATAGGCGTAAAAATAGTGGCATAAAGGCCAGAGGGTACTATTGCTATATCCTTCGTAATAGTTCTGAATCTGTTTTTCCGATAAGAAGACCGGGTGAAAATTCATTTCCTGTAACTTCTCATTCATTTCTTGACGGTCTTTTTCGTTGTCTGTACATACGCCGGGCCACCCTATCCAATGTTTCTCATAAGAAGTTTGGAGAGAATCCAAACCTGTTGCCAGCCCGCCTTCACTGCGTGAAAAGACGAATGTTCCATTTGAACCGGCTGCTTTGACAGGTAATCTGTTTGATATAATATAAAGTTTCATATCTGTTTATAGGCAAAGCGTATACCAATTATTGTATAAGAGTGGTTAGCCGCTTGTTTTCAGTAGGTTATAAAAAGCTTCTTATATATTCTACCTTCCCAAAATGGAAATAACCTTCCAATTTGAAAAATCCTTTGTTTTTTCTCTTTCAGAAATTGCCGAAAAGTACTAACCTTTTCAAAATAGAATGCCTTTTTCAAAATGGAAGGGTTTCTTGTAAGGATAGATATTCTGTGAAATATTTATAACTTTCTGTATATTAGCATGTTATATGTTTTCTTGCTTTTGTGGCACGCATTTGGCATAAAGACTGGCAAGTAAAACTAATAATAATCACTTAAAAGAAAAAACATGGAAATTACATTATCATTTATTTTCTGCCTGTTAAGCGGCTTCGCCTGTTTCTGGTTATTCTGGAAATGTGTAGACTGGTTTGAGAATATTTAAAAAAAGAAGGAGAATTGATTATGTACACAGTATTATTTGTATTAGGTATTGCGATCTTCGGTTATTTGATGTATGTACTCGTCAAACCCGAGAAGTTTTAAAGTAACACACACAGTTTAAGGTAAAAAGTATATGAATACAGAAATTTTAGGCGTGGTTGTTCAGATTGCTTTGATGGTGATTCTGGCTTATCCATTGGGAAAATACATTGCCAAGGTCTATAAAGGAGAAAAGACCTGGTCTGATTTTATGGCTCCTGTCGAAAGAGTTATCTATAAAGTTTGTGGAATCAATCCTGACGAAGAGATGAACTGGAAACAATTCCTGAAAGCATTATTGATATTGAATGCTTTTTGGTTTTTCTGGGGAATGGTGCTTTTGGTTTCACAAGGTTGGCTGCCTTTAAATCCGGACGGTAACGGTCCGCAGACTCCTGATCAGGCGTTCAATACGTGTATTAGTTTCATGGTTAACTGTAACTTACAGCATTATAGCGGCGAGAGCGGATTGACTTATTTTACACAATTGTTCGTCATCATGCTTTTCCAGTTTATTACTGCTGCAACGGGTATGGCTGCTATGGCAGGTATCATGAAAAGTATTGCTGCAAAAACAACAAAAACAATTGGTAACTTTTGGCAATTCCTTGTAGTTAGCTGCACACGTATCTTATTGCCTCTTTCTCTGGTTGTAGGTTTTATCCTGATTCTCCAAGGGACTCCGATGGGATTTGACGGCAAGATGAAAGTCACGACTCTTGAAGGTCAGGAGCAGATGGTTTCCCAAGGTCCTACGGCTGCGATTGTTCCAATTAAACAATTGGGTACAAATGGTGGTGGTTATTTTGGTGTAAACTCCTCTCATCCGTTGGAAAACCCGACTTATCTTACCAATATGGCGGAATGCTGGTCCATCCTGATTATCCCGATGGCAATGGTGTTTGCACTGGGATTTTATACCCGCAGGAAGAAATTGGGATATAGCATATTCGGAGTCATGCTTTTTGCTTATCTGGTAGGCGTCTGCATTAATGTCAGCCAGGAAATGGGGGGGAATCCGCGTATCGATGAATTGGGCATTGCGCAGGATAATGGTGCAATGGAAGGCAAAGAAGTCCGTTTGGGAGCTGGTGCAACAGCTCTTTGGAGTATTACGACTACGGTGACTTCCAATGGTTCTGTCAATGGTATGCATGACTCCACTATGCCTTTGTCCGGTATGATGGAAATGCTGAATATGCAGATTAATACTTGGTTTGGTGGTGTCGGTGTGGGATGGATGAACTACTATACATTCATTATTATAGCAGTATTTATCAGTGGTCTGATGGTAGGACGTACACCGGAGTTCTTAGGTAAAAAAGTGGAAGCCCGTGAAATGAAAATCGCTACGATTGTAGCCTTGCTTCATCCGTTTGTAATTTTGGTATTTACAGCCATCTCCAGTTATATTTATGCGCATTATCCTGAATTTGTGGAAAGTGAAGGCGGTTGGTTGAATAATCCCGGATTCCACGGTCTGAGTGAGCAGCTTTATGAATACACTTCTTCGGCTGCCAATAACGGTTCTGGTTTCGAGGGTTTGGGTGATAATACTTATTTCTGGAACTGGACATGTGGTATTGTATTGATTCTTAGTCGTTTCATTCCTATTGTGGGACAAGTTGCCATTGCCGGTTTACTTGCGCAGAAGAAGTTTATTCCGGAAAGTGCCGGAACATTAAAAACCGATACGTTGACGTTTGGGGTAATGACATTTGCCGTTATCTTCATTGTTGCCGCCTTGTCGTTCTTCCCGGTACATGCATTGAGTACGATTGCTGAACATTTAAGTTTGTAATAGATATGAAAGATAATAAATCAGCTTCTTTGTTTCAAAAGGAGCAAGTGATAGAAAGTTTGAAACAGTCATTCGTGAAACTGAATCCGCGGATGATGATAAAGAATCCGATTATGTTTACAGTAGAAGTGGCTACGGCGGTGATGTTCTTCGTGACGCTCTACTCTATTGTAAACGCTTCACAGGGGTCGTTTGGCTACAATATCGCTGTGTTTGTCATTCTGTTTGTAACATTGCTGTTTGCCAATTTTGCCGAAGCTATCGCCGAAGCGCGTGGTAAGGCACAAGCCGACAGTTTGCGTAAGACTCGTGAAGAAACACCGGCAAAAAAAGTAGAAGGTAATAAAATTATTACCGTAAGTTCTTCGCAATTGAAGAAAGGGGATGTATTTGTTTGTGAGGCCGGAGATGTGATTCCGTCGGATGGTGAGATTATTGAAGGACTGGCTTCTATCGATGAGAGTGCGATCACCGGTGAGTCTGCTCCGGTAATCCGTGAGGCTGGCGGAGATAAGAGTTCGGTTACGGGAGGAACGAAAGTATTATCCGATCGTATAAAAGTAATGGTGACTACTCAGCCGGGAGAAAGTTTTCTCGACAAGATGATTGCGCTTGTAGAAGGTGCATCACGTCAGAAAACCCCGAATGAGATAGCGTTGACTATTTTGTTGGCAGGTTTTACGCTCGTTTTCGTCATTGTGTGTGTTACCTTGAAACCATTTGCCGATTATAGTAATACGGTCATCACCATTGCTTCACTTATCTCTTTGTTTGTCTGCCTGATTCCGACAACGATCGGCGGGCTTCTCTCGGCAATCGGTATTGCCGGTATGGACCGTGCACTTCGTGCGAATGTGATTACAAAATCCGGAAAAGCAGTAGAGACTGCCGGTGATATTGATACGTTGCTGTTGGACAAGACTGGTACAATTACGATCGGTAATCGTAAGGCCACTCACTTCCACACGGCACCGGGCGTTGATTTGCACCGTTTTGTAGAAAACTGTCTGTTGTCTTCCCTGTCCGATGAAACTCCGGAAGGAAAGTCAATAGTGGAGTTGGGACGTGAATCGGGTATCCGTATGCGTAACCTGAATACGGCTGGGGCACGCATGATTAAGTTTACTGCTGAGACAAAATGTTCCGGTGTCGATTTGGCTGACGGAACACAGATCCGTAAGGGGGCATTTGATGCTATCCGTAAGATGGTAGAGAGTGCCGGAAATAAATTCCCGAAAGAGGTGGAAGAGATAATTTCTACTATATCAAGTAATGGCGGTACACCGTTGGTGGTATGTGTCAATCGGAAAGTAGTAGGCGTTATTGAATTGCAGGATATTATCAAACCGGGTATTCAGGAGCGTTTCGAACGTTTGCGCAAAATGGGTGTGAAGACGGTTATGGTGACCGGTGACAACCCGTTGACAGCAAAATATATTGCTGAAAAAGCTGGAGTAGATGATTTTATTGCTGAAGCTAGGCCGGAAGATAAAATGGAATATATCAAGAAGGAGCAGCAGGCCGGGAAATTGGTTGCAATGATGGGAGACGGAACGAATGATGCTCCTGCGTTAGCACAGGCAAATGTAGGGGTAGCGATGAATAGCGGTACACAAGCAGCGAAGGAAGCCGGTAATATGGTGGATTTGGACAACGACCCGACAAAGCTGATTGAAATTGTGGAAATAGGCAAGCAACTGCTGATGACTCGTGGCACATTGACTACCTTCTCTATTGCTAATGACGTGGCCAAGTATTTCGCTATCGTTCCGGCTTTGTTTATGGTAGCTATTCCCGAATTGGCCGCGCTGAACATTATGAATCTGCATAGTCCTGAAAGCGCTATCCTTTCGGCAGTAATCTTCAACGCGATTATTATTCCGATTTTGATTCCGCTGGCTTTGCGTGGCGTACAATACAAGCCGATTGGCGCAAGTGCCTTACTCCGCCGCAATTTGTTGATTTATGGTGTGGGCGGTGTGATTGTTCCTTTTGTCGGTATTAAATTGATTGATTTATTAGTAGGTTTATTCTTTTAATTAAAAAACAATAGCAATGAAAACTTTATTGAAGTCTTTAAAAATAACACTTGCTTTTTGTGTCTTTTTCTCCGTGTTCTATATCCTTATCTTGTGGCTGTTTGCACAGGTTGCAGGTCCTAACAAGGGAAATGCCGAAGTAGTCACACTAAACGGAAAAGTAGTGGGAGCGGCGAATGTCGGTCAGATGTTTACAAAGGATATTTACTTCTGGGGACGCCCTTCCTGTGCGGGCGACGGATATGATGCGACAAGTTCAGCCGGTAGCAACAAAGGACCTACGAATCAGGAATACTTGGACGAAGTAAAAGCGCGTATCGATACGTTCCTCGTTCATCATCCTTATTTGAGTCGTAAAGAGGTACCGGCGGAAATGGTGACGGCAAGTGGTTCAGGACTCGACCCGAATATCACTCCCCAATGTGCGTATGTACAGGTGAAAAGAGTTGCACAGGCTCGTGGATTGAGGGAGGAACAGGTGAAGTCAATAGTTGACGAGAGTATAGAAAAACCGTTATTGGGATTTTTGGGGACAGAAAAAGTGAATGTGTTGAAATTAAACATAGCGTTGGAAGAAAAAAGTGGTAAGTAAGTGAGAATCTGGATTAGATAATAAAAGTATGAAAAGTTTTTTTAGCAAAAAGAGTATTTTGAGAACAATGGCTGTGGCAGCCGTATGTATGTTGGGAGCAACTAGTGTGAAGGCACAGGAGTTTACCATACAAGGTGATTTTGTAAGTTCGTATGTATGGCGTGGTATCTATCAGGGTGGCGCAGCCTCCTTCCAGCCGACTTTAGGATTCAGCGTGGGCAATTTTTCTCTTACTGCATGGGGATCAACTAGTTTGAGTGAAAGTAATAAAGAAATAGACCTGACTGCGGCTTATAAGTTTGGTGAAACAGGACCGGCGCTTTCTGTTGCGACTCTTTGGTGGGATGGACAGGGGGCCGGTAACTATTTCCATTTCAAGAGTGGAGATACAGGACATCATTTTGAAGCGGGATTAGCTTATACGCTTCCTGTTGAAAAATTCCCCTTGTCCATTGCGTGGTATACAATGTTTGCGGGTGCCGACAGAAAGATAAATGATAAAGGCGAAGATAAACAGGCGTATTCTTCGTATGTGGAGTTGAATTATCCGTTTAGCGTGAAAGGAGTTGATTTGAATGCTACTTGTGGCATGGTTCCTTATGAAACTCCGCAGTATAATGTGAATGGTTTTGCAGTAACGAACTTTGCTTTGAAAGCAACGAAAGCGCTGAATTTTAATGAGAGATTTTCATTACCTATATTTGTACAGGCTATATGGAATCCACGTATGGAGGACGCCCATTTAGTATTTGGCGTAACTTTAAAACCATAAATTAAATTAACTCATGAATTATTAGTGTGTGAACCCGTGATGATCGTGATGATTGTCACGGGTTAGAATGTTTTAAAAAACAGATAAAGATGGATGATAGAGAACAAAGTGTACAGCATTTCTTGGATCTGATTAAGAGATCCCACCGGGGTAAGTTTAAAATCTATATCGGTATGATAGCCGGTGTGGGAAAGTCTTATCGTATGCTTCAGGAAGCACATGAACTGCTGGAGAATGGAGTGGACGTGCAAATCGGCTATGTTGAAACTCACGGACGTGTCGGAACCGAGGCGATGCTGCAAGGGCTCCCTGTCATTTCGCGGCGTAAGATTTTCTATAAGGGAAAAGAACTGGAAGAGATGGACCTAGATACAATTATCCGTATTCATCCGGAAATTGTCATTGTGGACGAGTTGGCACACACGAATGTGGAGGGCAGTCTGAACGAAAAGCGTTGGCAGGATGTAATGGCTTTGCTGGACGAGGGAATCAATGTGATTTCGGCAATTAATATTCAACACATTGAGAGTGTGAACGAAGAAGTACAGGAGATTACAGGTATCGAAGTGAAAGAACGGGTACCCGACAGTGTTCTTCAGGAAGCGGATGAAGTGGTGAATATTGACTTGACGGCAGAGGAGTTGATTGCCCGTTTGAAAGCCGGAAAGATATATCGTCCGGAAAAGATTCAGACAGCATTGGACAATTTCTTTCGAACTGAGAATATTCTGCAATTGCGCGAGTTGGCTTTGAAGGAAGTTGCATTGAGGGTGGAGAAGAAGGTGGAGAATGAGGTTGTAATGGGAGTGGCTGTCGGGTTAAGACATGAAAAGTTTATGGCTTGTATCAGTAGTCACGAGAAAACACCGCGGAGAATTATCAGGAAGGCGGCAAAGTTGGCAACCCGGTACAATACTACTTTTATCGCCCTGTATGTTCAGACACCGAAAGAGAGCATGGATAGAATTGGTCTGGCGAGACAGCGTTATCTGCTGAATCATTTTAAACTGGTGACAGAGTTGGGAGGGGAGGTTGTTCAGGTACAGTCTAGAGATATTCTGGGGAGCATTGTGGAGATTTGTAAAGAGAAGCAGATATCCACTGTATGTATGGGTAGCCCTGACCTGAAATTGCCGTATGCTATCTGTTCCATACTGGGATATCGAAAGTTTTTGAATAATTTGTCACGAGCTAATGTAGATTTGATTATACTTGCATAATATTAATCGTATGAACGTTATGAATATTAAAACGAAACTGATTCTTGGTATTGGAATGTTGGCCGGAATGATTATTCTGCTGGTAACTCTTTCGGTTGTAAATCTTCAAATTCTAACGGCAACGGAACCGGATAGCCCTGCTGCTATGCCCGGACTGGAACGTGCGTTACTATGGATTTCCATTACCGGCAGCATCTGTATCCTGACCGGACTTGTGTTGCTTTATTGGCTTCCCCGGAGCATTAGTAAACCGATAAAAGAACTGAAAGAGGGGATTCTTGAAATAGCCGATCATAATTACGAAAAGCGCTTGAATATGGATAAGAATGAGGAATTTCGCGAAGTTGCCGATAGCTTTAATCGAATGGCGGAACGGTTGACCGAATATCGTGCCAGCACTCTTTCGGATATTCTTTCCGCCAAGAAATTTATCGAAGCGATTGTGAACAGCATAGATGATCCGGTGATCGGTTTAAATATGGACCGGCAGATTCTGTTTATTAATGAGGAGGCATTGAATGTGCTGAATTTGAAGCGTGAAAATGTGATTCGTAAGTCAGCGGAAGAACTTGCTTTGAAGAATGATCTGCTCCGTCGGTTGATTCGTGAACTGGTGACACCAAGCGAACAAAAGGAACCTTTGAAAATATATGCTGATAATAAAGAAAGCTATTTCAAAGCGTCCTACGTTCCTATCATTAATACAGAAGCGGAAAAAGATGAACCTCGTAAACTGGGAGATGTCATTTTGCTGAAAAATATTACGGAATTTAAGGAACTGGACTCTGCCAAGACTACATTTATCTCTACTATTTCTCATGAGTTGAAAACTCCGATTGCTGCTATTATGATGAGTCTTCAACTGTTGGAGGATAAGCGTGTCGGTGCATTGAATGATGAACAGGAGCAACTTTCAAAGAGCATCAAGGAAAATAGTGAACGCTTGCTTGGTATCACCGGAGAATTGCTCAATATGACTCAGGTGGAAGCCGGAAAACTGCAATTAATGCCCAAGATCACCAAACCGATTGAACTGATAGAGTATGCTATCAAGGCCAATCAAGTACAAGCCGATAAGTTTAATATTCAGATAGAAGTGGAATATCCGGAGGAAAAGATCGGTAAACTCTTTGTCGATAGTGAAAAGATTGCTTGGGTATTGACTAACTTATTGAGTAATGCTATCCGTTATTCCAAAGAAAACGGTCGTGTAGTGATTGGTGCCAAGCAAGAAGATAATATCATTGAGTTGTATGTTCAGGATTTTGGTAAAGGGATTGATCCTCGTTATCACAAAAGTATCTTTGACCGTTATTTCCGTGTACCCGGAACGAAAGTGCAAGGTAGCGGGCTGGGGCTGTCTATTTCGAGAGATTTTGTGGAAGCTCATGGCGGTACGCTGACGGTGGAAAGCGAATTAGGCAAAGGAAGCCGGTTTGTGATACGGCTGAAGGCATAAAGCAAAGTGTCTTGTTTTTGTCTTTTAAAATATTTATATTTGCGGATAAGTTGAAACTAAAGAAACTATTGACAATAACATAATAAAAAAAACAGAATCAGATGAAACAGGACATGATTGTTATCCTTGACTTGGGTAGTCATGAGAATACGGTATTGGCTCGCGCCATCCGTGCATTAGGAGTTTACAGTGAGATTTATCCTCACGACATCACAGTGGAAGAATTGAAAGCATTACCTAACGTGAAGGGTATTATTATCAATGGCGGCCCGAACAATGTCATTGATGGTGTGGCTATTGATGTAAATCCGGCTATCTATGCAATGGGGATTCCCGTTATGGCTGCCGGCCATGACAAAGCGGCTTGCGAAGTGAAGCTAGCTGAATTCACAGATGATATTGAAGCTATTAAGAATGCTGTGAAGGCTTTCGTTTTCGATACTTGCAAAGCTGAAGCTAACTGGAATATGACGAATTTCGTCAATGATCAGATAGAATTAATCAAACGTCAAGTAGGCGATAAGAAGGTATTATTGGCTCTGTCCGGCGGAGTTGATAGTTCTGTTGTTGCTGCTTTGCTTCTGAAAGCAATCGGTGATAATCTGGTGTGTGTACATGTGAATCATGGTTTGATGCGTAAAGGGGAGTCTGAGGATGTCGTTGAAGTATTCAGCAACCAGTTGAAGGCAAACCTTATTTATCTTGATGTGACCGACCGTTTTCTGGATAAACTGGCAGGTGTGGAAGATCCGGAACAAAAACGTAAGATTATCGGTAGCGAGTTTATCCGTGTATTTGAAGAAGAAGCACGCAAGTTGGACGGTATCGACTTCTTAGCCCAGGGTACTATTTATCCGGATATTGTGGAAAGTGGAACGAAGACGGCTAAAATGGTGAAATCTCATCATAACGTAGGTGGGTTGCCCGAAGATCTCAAATTCCAACTTGTAGAGCCTTTGCGTCAACTGTTCAAGGATGAAGTTCGTGCCTGTGGTCTGGAGCTGGGATTACCTTATGAAATGGTTTACCGTCAGCCTTTCCCCGGTCCCGGTTTGGGTGTACGCTGCCTGGGTGCTATTACACGTGACCGTCTGGAAGCCGTGCGTGAATCCGACGCTATCCTGCGTGAGGAATTCCAGATTGCCGGATTGGATAAAAAAGTATGGCAATATTTCACGGTAGTGCCCGATTTCAAATCTGTTGGTGTACGTGATAATGCCCGTTCTTTCGATTGGCCGGTTATCATTCGCGCTGTCAATACAGTAGACGCCATGACTGCTACTATTGAACCGATTGACTGGCCTGTTCTGATGAAAATCACGGACCGTATTCTGAAAGAAGTGAAGAATGTGAATCGTGTTTGCTATGATATGTCGCCTAAACCCAATGCGACCATAGAATGGGAATAAAAGAATGAAATAAAATCCTCCTCGAAGGTTGGTATTGAAAACTTTCGGGGAGGATTTGTTGTATGAGGTTCGATATTAGTAAACCGCTTTTTTATTATTGCTTTTCATAAGCGCCTTTATCAATACAAGCTCCAACTTTCCTAGGGTTATGATTAAAGTCCAGTTCATTCTCTGCGGGTGTATAGGCGGGATCACCTGTATCTATACACGGAGATGTGGATTGTAACTGAAAATCGAATACTTCTGTATCAATGAATAAAGGATTACTGAAAGCCGAAGCTAAATCACAGCCTGTGTTCTGTTTATATTGTTCGAAAGTTGAAAATATGCTACCCTTCCAGTAAAACTTAACATCGGAAGAACTGGAATAATAATGATTAAAATTCATATCGAGATTGAGGTGACTATCATCTACATATAATAGATTTGAGTTTGCGTGAGTTGAATAAAATATATTGTTTTTAATCGTAGTATTTTCCGTGCTGTATATGGCTATTTCTCCCAATCTGTCTTTCGCATTTCCAAAGGTGGTGTTATTAACAACTTGGCAGTTTTTTATGATTCTGCCTTCAGGGGACCAGCCCATTAGTCCGATTCCAAACCCTTCATTGTTATAACAGATGTTATTTCTGATTATATTATTAGTTACAAAATTGTTTGCCCTTTCACACCCTACGGTAATACCATAAACATTGTTGTGCGAAATGTTTTTCTCAACAAGGATATTTGAACTTCCATCCAAATAAATACCTGCACCTCCCTCAACAGGGCTTTTGCAGTATGAAACATGATTCTCAGAGATGACTCCGTTTCTGGCGAAATCAGTGGCAGGATTTTTCGAAATACCCCAATGCCCTGACGCATCTATACCGATGTTTCCTGTATTAGTCACTACGTTCTTAGTAATCAGAAAACCATCTACGTTTCCTGTTACTGAAATGGCTTCTGTCCAACCTGTCCGACAGTCTTTTACTGTGTTTTCTCTTATTATAATGTCGTGAATGGCTTTTGAGTCCAGATAGCCGGCTACTGTTATTCCTCCGGCATATACATTCGGCGGATAAACTGTTGCGGTGGCATTTGCATATAAGTTTCTGATTGTATTCGATTCTATCTCAATATGATGAGAAGCCTCGTCGGATGTAGTGGATATTTTTATTCCCACAGAATATGATCCCAAGCAATCGGCGAAGGTTAACCCTTTTACCTTTATATAACTCACGCCATTGAGATTCATTAGTTCTCTGGGTTTATTGTCGCCGCTTATAATAACTTCCTCGTCATTATAGTTTTTGATTACGATGTATTTGTCAGCAGTTCCGGATACAGTTACTTTTATTTCTTCATAGTATGTTCCCCCCATAATATTTACTACACATCCCGGGGTAACTGTGGTGACAGCTTTTTGAATGGTACGCCAAGGTGATGTAAGTGTTCCGGGATTCTCATCATTACCGGTTGTGGAAACATAATACTCACTCTTTTCTACGGATGAAGCAGGAGGAGCAGGAGGGTTTATCGGTTCTTCTCCGATAGATGACGAACTGCAAGAAAATAAAATAATCATCATACCCAAATTGGTCAATGATCTGAAAAGTCTTGTTTTTATATTTAATAATTTTGTTGTCATGATGTTCAAATAAGAATGATTTATAATAGGTTAATATCCACAGAGGCACTTTTCAAATTCTCGGATTCCACAATTAGACGTAGTTTTCCTTTTGCTCCTTGATGAGCCTTTATAACAACTAACATGAATCCGTTAAAGGTTTCGCGCTCTGTCGCTGAAAAAGAGATGAGTGAAGTTGGATCACCATTATCCGTTGCTACAATCTTACCTTCACCTTCTAATTTGCATTTAATCTTATGATTGGCCGTTGGTACAACACTTCCTGTTTTGTCACGGATGGAGACTGTGATAAAAGCCAGTTCATTGTCAGCTACTTTTATCTTGTCTTTATAGGCGGAGACTTGTAACAAAGCCGGTTCTCCTGTGGTTCTTACGCTTTCTGTTGCCCAGAGTTTGCCATTTTTGTAGGCAATGGCCTTTAATTCTCCGGGAGTGTATATAACATTCTCCCATTTGAATCTATATTGATACTGTTCTTTCTTTTTCCTACCCAAAGATTCACCATTCAGAAAGAGTTCAACTTCATCGCCCGAAGAATACACAAACACAGGAGTTATTTTACCTATCCTATCCGGAAAATTCCAATGGGGGAGAATATGTGCCATAGGCTCGTCGGGCATCCAATGTGCTTTATACAAGTAATAACGATCTTTTGGAAAACCCGCTAGATCGACAATACCAAAATAGCTGCTACGAGAGGAAGGACGCTCTTTTTCTATTCTCTTTAGTTCCTCTTTTGCTTTAGCCAGTTCTTCTTCACTGAGCGCGGCATGGTTGAGTAAGACGCTCATATCGCTATTGAAGGGAGTCGGTTCGCCTAGATAGTCAAATCCCGTCCAGACAAATTCACCACAAATAGCCGGATATTTGTCTAATGCAGCAAATTCGGCATCGGCAAGAGATGCCCAACTGGGGGCTTTCAAGTCATATGAAGTAATTTGATAACCTTTTGGAAAATAAACTCCGCGTGAACTTATTGTTGAACTGGATTCACTGGCAAAGCCTGATAAGTGTTCATGCCCCGGATAGTTGAGAAATGTTTCATAAAAATCAGGACCGCCATAAACCCCCGAAGGATAGTTCATGCCATGGACATCTACTTGGAGTTCTGTACCATTGATAGCACTTTTACTGGGATATGTGGCACCGAAAGTGACGGGGCGAGTTGAGTCGTAAAGCCGCACAATATCCCTGAGATATGCTACTACTCCTTTTTCGGGATGATACTGTTCTTCTACTTCATTTCCCAAACTCCACATAATGACGGAAGGATGATTTCTGTCTCTGCAAACAAGTGCTTCAATGTCCTTTTTATGCCATTCGGAATAATGAACAGCGTAGTCATTTTCGTTTTTACCACTAGCCCAACAGTCAAATACTTCATCGAGAATAAGTATTCCCATTTTGTCAGCAAGTTCTAACAACTCGGGTGCGGGTGGGTTGTGAGAGGTACGTATAGCATTAGTGCCAAAACTCTTCAATATGTTGATTTGGCGTTCTATGGCACTCTTGTTGATTGCTGTACCTAATGCACCTAAATCATGATGCATACATACTCCCTTCAATTGAACTCTTTTCCCATTTAACAGGAATCCATTGTTATGTGTGAATTTCAAAGTCCGGAAACCGAACGGCACATCGTATACATCTGTCAACGTCTTTCTATCATATACTGATACCTTGGCTAGATAGAGGTTCGTATTTTCCAAATCCCATAATTGTGGTTTCTCCACTTTCAGAGATACTAAGCTACTGTCGATGGCGTTTGCTGCAATTTTGATATTCTCTTTAGCTCCCACTGCAACTCTTTCTCGGGGAATGTTTGCTTTATCTAATTTGAATATTTCAATTGTGTAACTGCTTCTAGCCGTTTTTTTCTTTCCATTAGCCAACTGAACCATCACGGATGCGGTGGCATATTGGCTATTGATTTCGGGCGTAGAAATAAATACACCCCATTGGGGAATATGAAGCTTGTTGGTTTTGACCAATCTGACATGCCGGTAAATACCTGCTCCGGGATACCAACGAGAACCCAGTTTCTCCGTATCCACTCTGACTGCAATGATATTTTCCGAATCAAAGCGAATATAGGGCGTAAGATTTACCCTGAAGGAAATGTAGCCATAGGGACGTTCTCCTATCTTCTTTCCGTTAAGATATACCTCTGCATTGGCCATCACGCCATCAAAATCAAGAAAAAACATTTTATCTTTATCTATATTTTTGATGTTGAAGCGTTTACGATACCAGCCGATTCCCCGCCAAGGTAGCTTACCTGTATAGCCATCCAGATTTTCCCTGAAAGGTCCTTCAATGCCCCAGTCGTGAGGGACATCCAATTTCCTCCAGTCTTTGTCATTAAAGGCTAACTCTTTAGGAGATGGAGAATCCGGACTGCCATTCCCAAAAGGCTCATCTATTCGTTTACCATCAGGCTGTAGACCGTATCTGTTGAATAGCCAGCCGTGATCGAAGTTGATGACTTCTCTCGTCGATTGGGAGTATAGCAGGTTGGAAAACATAAAGGAGCATAGTAAGACTAGCCCTATGTTCTTCAACTGGAGATGCTGAAAAAGAACAATATATTTCATGGTAGATGATTAGCTGAGGAGTGTACATCAAAATATCCACTTTGAAGTAGTGTTGATGTACTACCTCCTCTTTTAATTTAAAAATATGTGATGACTAATATCCCGGATTCTGTTTAATAATCCCTTGTCCCGCAATAATAGCTGATTCCGGTATTGGGAAACGATGATAGTTTTCGTTTATAATAGACACTTGTCCGTAATCGGTACATTTTTGTTTCATGGTTGCTACATAAGAACCATCGCGGATAAGATCCTGACGGCGGCACCCTTCGAAATAAAACTCGTGTGCACGTTCTATCAATAATTTATCAAGGAAATCACGAGCACTGCTGAAAGAAGAAGCTGTATATGCAGTTAAACCGGCACGTGTTCTGACTTGATTCAGTAAATTAATGGCTTCTGTTGTAACTGTATTTCCTTCTCTGACAATGGCTTCTGCCAATAGAGTCAACACATCGGCATAGCGGTATACAATCCAATCTGTCTGACACTGATTTCCTGCATTATTACTTTCTATTTTATATTTTAATGGAATGACACCGTCCTGTAAGGAGTTACTTCCCACTCCCTTGTTGGTTTCGTTAAGGGTAGTACCTTCCCATGTATCATACTCGGAGATGATAGTTTGTTTACGCTCATCTCCATCTTCGTATGTTTTAAAGAATTTCCATGTCATTTTATAACCTCCCCAGCCACCATCAAATCTTCCGGCATCGGATGCCTTGAGGTTACTTGGCATAACATGGGGATACCATAAATGAACCTGATAACCTGTAAGACAGTTTACAGACCAGATTGTTTCCGAGTTCTTTTCATTGGCGTATGTAAAGATATTGGCATAAGCTGACCTCTCGGCCCCTTTGTCTGTCACCAATGCGTATTTATATTCGGGCTTCTGCAATTCACGAGCTTCGGTGATAGCTTTATCCCACTGTTTCGTTTGCATATAGAATTTAAGTAATACCATGTGGCATAACCCTTTTGTAAATCTTCCGTAATCCGAACTACTTTTATCGTAACTATATGGTAAAACTTTTGCAGCTTCGGTCAGCTCGGTGACGATGAAATTGTGTGTTTCCTCTTCACTTAAACGTGGAAGGATTATTTCATCTTCTGCATTCTTGAGCGTCTCTAGATCGGCTACAATAATAGGACCGTACAGGTCGTATAATAAAAAGGCCAGAAAACCGCGGGCACAACGTAACTCTGCTATATATTGGTTCAAAAGGTCTTTATTCATGTTTACGTTTGTTATTCGGTCGATGGTAAGTGTCATTTTACTTATCCCTTTCAGGTAGTTTGTCCAAGGATAAGCAATGCGATCTTCGTCACTGGGGGTCCAACGAGCAAATTCCAGAGGTTCCCAAATCCATCCGCCCCATGAGCAGAAACCATATTCGGTAGCCATGTCCGAAATAAGCATAACTCCATTAGCTACATTATACAAACCTCCGTAATCGTAATTCTGGAATGGAGAATAAGCATTTCCCGTAACCAGGTCGCGGACATCACGTTCTGTTTGGGGGTATATCGAGGGGGTGATCTCATCGAATACCTCTGATTCTAACGCACAACTTTGTATCCCACACAACATGAGAGTCAAAAGTCCAATGATATATATTTTTAATTTTTTCATTTTCATGTTTTTTCAGTTATTAGAATGAAATATCTATACCGAAACTAAAAGAAGTTACGTTTGGATAAGAGAAATTTCCTGTGTCAGTTTCGGGATCAACGCCGTTCCAGTTTGTAAATACAAACGGATTGCTGACGTTTGCAGAGATACGTACGCTGTTAGCTATTGATTTGGAAACAGGAATCGTATATCCGAGGGTGATGTTTCTACATCTCAGGTAATTAATCTTTTTGTGATAATAGTCTCCGAAATCGTATGCACTCTCAATGAGGTTCGGAACCGTTGTATTTTGATTTGCATTGGTGTATGAGTGCAATGATTGTTGTGATACATTTGTCAGACTGTTTCCAAGACCTACTATCCAGGCATCATAATAGCTGGCTCCGCGTAAGCGGCCAATTTCGCCATAGAAGTAAATATTAAAGTCGAGGTTTTTGTATCTAAGCGTATTGTTAAGACCTAAAGTGCATTTAGGATCTTGCGATCCAAGATTGACTTTATCATATTGATCTAATACATTAGGTGAGGTTCCCGTATCGTATAGATTCTTCAGTTTAATTTGGCCGGGTACTAAAGTGGGTTGCCATGCCGGTGCTTTTTCACCTACTTGTAACAAGCCATCAGATACATATGAGTAGTAAGAACGGATCGGATCTTTTTTTGATTCGTATGCGGCTGGCTTCCAATTAGGATCTCGTTCATACCAGTTGTCTTTAAAAGTATAGAACGTAAAATCAGTACTCCATGTCCAGTCTTTATTCATGATATTTACGGTACTCAGTGTTAGCTCAAACCCGCGTCCCTGGGTTTTACCGATGTTGGCTGCTATGGTATTAATTTCATTATAGGCGGGCAGACTTTTATTACTTACCAACAAATCAGAAATAATTCGGTTGTAATATTCCATGGATAGTGAAATCCGGTTATCAAAGAAACCCAGATCCAGACCGATGTTGAATTCACTTGTAGTTTCCCAAGTTAACTTTTTGTTTCCTCTTTTGGTTATTGCAGTACCCATATAACCGTCATTGCCGAATACCCAGCCGGAAACTACTCCGTAAGAGTCGGTCATATAGTTCCCTATGTTTGAATTACCGGTTTGTCCGTAACTGGCTCTCAATTTGCCATTAGAAAGAATGCTTGACAAAGGTTTCATGAATTCTTCATCACTGAACCTCCAGCCGGCAGACACTGAAGGGAAATATCCCCAACGGTAGTCCGGGTGGAAGTTTGATTCACCATCGGCACGAACGGTAACTGTCAGCAGATACTTTCCTAAATAAGAATAGTTTGCTCTGGCAAAGTATGAGCCTAAAGCACTTTTCCTGGCTGAGGAGTTTACATAAGGCTTAGTTCCGGCTCCGGCCTGCAGATTGTTGTAAAGAAACCCATCTGTAGAGAAGTCTTCGTTGCCGGCATATACGCTTTCTTGATTAAACTGTTGATAAGAATAACCGACTAGCGCTGTCAGGCTATGATTCCCGAAGTCTTTAGTATAGTTTGCCGTCAGTTCCATGAGATAATCTATATTATCACGTTGAAGGATGTTGGCTATCCCCCCCTTTGCAGCTCCGGCTACGGTAGTGTTAGGCACATAGCTTTTGTTTTTATCATATCTGCGGTCAACTCCCAGGTTAGCTTTTAAAGTCAACCCTTTTATTGGCTCTGCTTGTAAATAGCCATTAACCAGAACTCTGTCGCTTGTTGTTTTATCAGTAACTTCGAGCAGCGATATCGGATTGGGGTATTGTGCCATATCCGGGAAGATTGAATAATCGCCATTTTCATCACGGACGGGGACACTGGGGTCGAAGCGCAAAGCTGACGAAATAATACCTGCGTTTTCAAAATCATTGTCTCCCAATGATGAGTTGTCATATTGGTTGCGACTTAAATGAAGGGAGAAACCTGTTTTGATATATTTTGATAGTTCCTGATCCAGATTGACTTTCATTGTGAACCGGTCCATTGCATTGTTTTTTACCACCCCTTTTTGTGTAAAATAGTTTAGAGAGGCTGCATATTGTGTTTTCTCAGAACCGCCTGTCAATGAAACATTGTGAGATTGCTGCATTCCGGTACGGGTTACCTCGTCCAGCCAGTCTGTGGTTTGGGCGGTTGCAATTTCTTCATCTGTATATCTGGGAGTATAAGTTTTCGAAGAAGTGTCGGTTATATAATCGGCATATATGCCTTGTCCGGTCTCTTTCAACCATTTTTCATAAAGGTACATATTTCTATGTATTCTGTATTGTTTCCCATTCAACATTTTATAGTTGTTCTTAATGGTTTGCACAGAGAGATTGCCGGAATAGGTTACTTTGGCTTTTCCGGTTTTACCTCTTTTAGTAGTAATGATAATAACGCCATGTCCTGCACGTGAGCCGTAGATAGCTGTTGCACTGGCGTCTTTCAATACTTCAATCGACTCTATGTCATTGGGGTTGATAGACGATAATATGTTGTCAACTGTACCTGTTTTATAAAAATTCTTCTCCGAGTCGAGTGTTGAAGAGGCAGAAACCGGAAAACCGTCAATGATGAACAGGGGATCGTTTCCGGCATTGATTGAAGTTTCACCACGAATGCGGAACTTGGCTCCACCACCCACTTGGGCACTGCTTTGAGTTACCTGTAAACCGGCTGCTTTACCTGCTAATGCATGAGCAGTTGTGGAGAATGTACCTATAGGAGTGTCAGACATTTTCACTGAGGATATGGCTCCGGTAAGGTCGCGTTTCTTTTGAACGCCATAACCTACCACAACTACCTCATCCAGACTTTGTGTGTCTTCTTTCAATGTGATTTTAAAATGTGTCTGACCTTTTACTGAGACGTTTTGAGTAACATACCCCAAGTATGATATGATTAGTATGCTATTGTCGGTTACCGACAACGTAAATTTACCCTCGAAATCTGTAATGACTCCGGTTTTGGCTCCTTTCACAAGAACATTTGCTCCGATAATAGGTTCGCCAGTCTGATCAGTTACCGTCCCCGTTATTTTTCTGGTTACTTGTTTGAACAGAGCGATATGTTTATTGGATATACGATAAGATATATCTGTATTTTTAAAGAGTTCATTTAATACAGTTTCGATGTTTTTGTCTTTTATAGTGATAGAGCGTAAACTGTGTTTGTTGATTTCTTGTGTGTTATAAACAAATTTATATCCGGTTTTTTGCTCAATCGTATTAAAGATCTGTTCGTATGACGCGTTGTTGAAATTCAACGAGACAGATTGTGCTATCAGCGGATTAGTTGAAAAGAAAAAGCAGATGCAACTTATTAAGAATACGGAATAACTTTTCTTGGTAGAAAGAATAAAGTTATAGAATCTTAAATGGGTGTTTTTATGGCTAATAAATAATTTATTATTCATATTTTTGTATATTAAATATTTGATACTTGGCAGTTGTAGTGGGCTGCCGGTTAACGATTACGTTTGGGGATGTTGGCGCATTCCCAAATGTTTTTTAGGGTTCAAGAGCTGTTCATAGTATTATTTTATAGGGTTTTACAATTAATAAATATAGATTTCTCCGCGTTTTTTCTCCATTTTATATTTTGCTGAAATCTGGAGAATAGAGAGTATTTCGTCCAGAGTTTCTTTATCTTCAAACGTTGCATTAAAAGTCTTTTTGCGTATAGCCTCGTTTTCAATATGTATCTTAACGTGAAATGCCCGCTCTAATTCTTCTCCGATTTCAGCCAAAGTGTTATCCTCAAAGCTAAATTTCCCTGTAATCCATGACATGACATTGTCCATGCGGATAGGAGAAATCATAATTTCACCATTTGACGGTGAATATTTAGCTTCTTGGTTGGGCATAAGAATTTTGGCAGATTTAGAAGATTGCCCTTTTTCATATAAAGCCACTTTTCCTTCAAGTAAGGATATTCTTATTTCATCATTGTATGTATCTGTCATTACATTAAAAGAGGTTCCCAATACTTCGACCTGCAATTTCCCAATATCTACAATAAAGGGATGATTCTTGTCTTTGCGAACTTGGAAAAAAGCTTCTCCCGAAATACTGACTTTCCTGTTTACATCCTCAAAAGAACGGGGGTAAACAAGGCGGGCATTGGCATTAAGCCATACAGTACTGCTATCCGGAAGTACAATCTTTGTTTTTGCATCCGGAACTGCTGCGACTTCATACCATACTAATTCCGGACGGCTTAAGTCAATAAAGTGAAAGGCTGAAACAACCAAAAGAGCAAAAGAGGCAGCAATGGAAAACCACTTCCATGCCGGAGAGATATTCTTACTTAACGATATTACCGGAGTGTTAATCCGTTCTTGTAGTCGTTTGTAGTTCGAAATAGTGTCATACTCCGGTAGTTTGAAGCGAAGACGATTAATTAAATCATCAACCTTAGGGTCTTTTATGTTATAATCTTCTTTCATTGTGCTGTTTTTATATATAGATGACAGCAACAAATAAAAACTACGGGTTTATACTTGATTATTTTTTATATATTCCTACATTTGCCAAGCGTATACGGGAGCAATGTATATTTAAACCCTAAAGTCTATCTAAAATATGTAAAATGAAATGAATCCGGAAGGTTTACTAAATAAGATCATCACCGGTGATGAAAATGCTTTGCGGCAATTGTTTGAACAATATTCGCAAAGATTGTATCATGTGGCTTATTACTATTTACAAGCAAAGGAACCGGCTGAGGAGGCTGTGCTGGATGTATTTACGACTGTTTGGAAGAAAAGGGAATCTTTAGGGCATATCAAAACTATTGAGCAATACTTATATACATCTACCAAAAATCAGGCACTTCATTATCTTCGCCGAAATTACTCTCCTGATAAAACGTATGTTTCTTTATATGAAGTGGAGTTAATACCTGAAAGTAATGATCCTGAAAGTCTTATGGAAGATAATGAATATGAGTTGCTTATTCAGGAAGCTATAAATTCATTACCTCCTAAATGTAAAGAAGTATTTAGGCTAGTACTGTCGGATAAGTTAAAAAACAGAGAGATAGCAGAATTATTATCCATAAGTGAAAGTACGGTGAATGAACACATCGCTTCGGCATATAAACGTATTACTTTGTATGTAAAGAAGCGATATAAATAGTACTTTATATATTTTCTTACTCAAACTGACCCGATAAAATTTGTAGAACCATGTTACATTGTATTTGACGCTAGCGCAAACCGGAGCTGAAAAAGAAAAAGGCACCCAAGAGTGGAAGCCTCTCAAATGCCTTATTCTTATCAAGTAGCGGGACCCGGGATTGAACCGGGGACCTCATGATTATGAATC